>NZ_JAHZDL010000099.1:0-8466 GCF_019422385.1 Flavonifractor sp. | reverse complement strand
GGCGGTCTCCTGGGGGAAGTCCACGGGGGGCTTCCCCTCCAGCCGCCGGGCCAGCTCCACCGCCGCCAGGAAGCCGGAGGCGGTGGACTCCACGTATCCCTCCACGCCGGTGATCTGCCCGGCGAAGCAGATGCGCGGCTCCTTTTTCACCCGGTAGTAGCGATCCAGCAGCCGGGGGGAGTCCAGGTAGGTGTTGCGGTGCATGACCCCGTAGCGGACGAACTCGGCGTTTTTCAGGGCGGGGATCATGGAGAACACCCGCTTCTGCTCCGGCCACTTCAGGTGGGTCTGGAAGCCCACCAGGTTGTAGATCGTGCCGTCGGCGTTGTCCCGGCGCAGCTGCACCACCGCGAAGGGCTCCTTCCCCGTTCTGGGATCCCGCAGGCCCCGGGGCTTCAGCGGCCCGTAGCACAGGGTCTGCTTCCCCCGGCGGGCCATGACCTCCACAGGCATGCAGCCCTCGAAGACGCTCTTGTCCTCGAAGCCGTGAACCTCCGCCTCCTGGGCGGCACACAGCTCCGTCCAGAAGGCGTCGTACTCCTCCTCGGTCATGGGGCAGTTGATGTAGTCCGGGGTGCCCTTGTCGTAGCGGGAGGCGAAAAAGGCGGACTCCATGTCCACGCTCTCAAAGGTGACCAGGGGTGCGGCGGCGTCGAAGAAGTTCAGGTAATGGCTCTCGGGAAAGAAGTCCTTGATCGCCTCGGCCAGGGTGTCGGAGGTGAGGGGGCCGGAGGCCACGATCACGTTCCCCGACTCCGGCAGGGCGGTGACCTCTCCCTCCGCTACCGTGATCAGGGGGTGGCTGCGCACCTTCTCCGTGACGGCCCTGGCGAAGCCGTGGCGGTCTACCGCCAGGGCGCCCCCCGCCTCCACCCGGTGAGCGTCCGCGCAGGACAGGATCAGGGAGCCCATGCGGCGCAGCTCCTCCTTCAAAAGGCCCACCGCGTTCTCCAGCTGGTCGGAGCGCAGGGAGTTGGAGCACACCAGCTCCCCGAACCAGGGGCTGTGGTGGGCGGGGGTCATCTTGGCGGGCTTCATCTCCCGCAGCTCCACGGGGATGCCCCGCTCTGCCAGCTGCCACGCGGCCTCCGAGCCCGCCAGGCCCGCGCCGATTACGATAACCGATTCCATGGGTTCCTCCTCCAATTGGGTTCAGCGGATGAAGTTAGTCCGCTGGAACGCCTCCTTCTCCGGCAGGCCGTACCGCTCTCTGCCCAGGGCAATGCTCTTCACCAGGAAGGACATGTTGCGGGCCAGGGTGCGCATGGTCTGCAAGCCCTCCGCGTCCTGGCGGGCCTCGCCGGCCTCCCGGCCGTGGATGCTGTTCCAGTACTGGCTGGAGGCCACCGGCATGCCGCTGATGGTGAAGAACTTGTTCAACTCGTCAAAGGCTGCCGACAGGCCGCCCCGGCGGGCGGCCACCACGGCGGCCCCCACCTTCATGGTCTTGTCAAAGGGGGTGGAGTAGAACAGCCGGGTCAGCAGGGCCACCAGTGTGGCGTTGGCCGAGGCGTAGTACACCGGGCTGCCCACCACCAGGCCGTCGCAGGCCTCAAACTTGGGGGAGAGCTCATTGACGATATCGTCGAACACGCACCTGCCCATCTCCGCACACCGGCCGCAGGCGATGCAGCCCCGGATGTCCCGGTTCCCCACGTGGATCAGCTCGGTCTCCAGGCCCTCGGCGGCAAACACCTTCTCCATCTCCTCCAGGGCGGCGGCGGTGTTGCCGTGGGGCCTGGGGCTTCCGTTGAGCATCAGGATTTTCATGGTCTCTCCCTTTCTCCGCCGCCGGGCTTACTCCGCCGGGGTCTCCCCGGCCGGAGCTTTTTGGGCGGCGGTCTTTTTTGCGGTGGTTTTCTTCGCGGCGGCCTCCTTTTTGGCCGGGGCCTTTCTGGCGGCGGTTTTGGTCGCCGCCTTCTTGGCGGGGGTCTTTTTCGCCGTGGTCTTCTTGGCCGCCGTCTTTTTGGCGGGCTTCTTCTCCTCCACCGGCGGCTCCCCCTCTGCCGGGCTCTCCGCCGCGGCGGTGGCAGTCTTTTTCCGGTAGCCCCGCTGATCCTCCGGCAGGAAATTGGGGCACTCCGGGTTGATGCAGAAGGGCTTCTTGAAGCCCCGGCCCGACTTCTTGAACAGGGTGTGGCCGCACTCGGGGCAGGTCTCCTTCACCGGCACATCCCAGGTCATGAAGTCGCACCGCTTGGACTCGTCCTTGTTGGAGTTGTTCTCACAGCCGTAGTAGGCGTACCCCCGCTTGGAGGTCTTTTTCAGGATCTTGCCGCCGCACTTGGGGCACTTGCCCGGCATCTCGATGACGATGGGCTGGGTGTGGTCGCACTCCGGCCAGCCGGGGCAGGCCAGGAACCGGCCGAACCGGCCCGACTTGTACACCAGGTTGCGGCCGCACTTGGGGCAGATCACGTCGGACACCTCGTCGGGCACCTTGATGCGCTCCCCGTCCAGATCCTGCTCGGCCTGCTGCAGCTCCTTCTCAAAGCCGCCGTAGAACTGGCCCAGCAGGCTTTTCCAGTCCACCTTGCCGGTCTCCACCTCATCCAGCTGCTCCTCCATATTGGCGGTGAAGGCGGTGTCCACGATGTCGGTGAACTTGTCCTTCATCAGTCCGGTGACCACCTCCCCCAGGGGGGTGGGGCGGAGGTTGCGGCCCTCCTTCACCACGTACTCCCGATCCAGAATGGTGGAGATGGTGGGGGCGTAGGTGGAGGGGCGTCCGATGCCCTTCTCCTCCAGGGCCTTGATCAGAGTGGCCTCGGTGTAGCGGCTGGGGGGCTGGGTGAAGTGCTGCCCCGGGGTGAGGCCCTTCAGCTCCAGGTTCTCCCCCTCCTTCAGATCGGGCAGGGGGGACTGGAAGGCCTCCTCCTCCTCATCCTTGCCCTCCACGTACACGGCGGTGTAGCCGGAGAACTTGAGGGCGGAGTGGGTGGCCCGGAAGGTGTATCCCGCGGAGGCCACCTCGATGGACACGCTGTCGTACACGGCGGAGGCCATCTGGCAGGCCAGGAACCGGCTCCAGATCAGCTTGTAGAGCTTGTACTGCTCGGCGGTGAGGGACTTCTTCACGTCCTCCGGCGTCAGGTTCACGTTGGAGGGCCGGATGGCCTCGTGGGCGTCCTGGGCGCCGGACTTGGTCTTGTACACCCTGGGCTTGCCGGGGTAGTAGTCCTCGCCGTACCGGGACAGGATGAAGTCCCGGGCGGCGGCGGTGGCCTCGTCGGACAGGCGGAGGGAGTCGGTACGCATATAGGTGATGAGACCCACGGTGCCCTCCCCCTCGATGTCCACGCCCTCATAGAGCTGCTGGGCGATGGACATGGTGCGCCGGGGGGTCATGTTCAGCTTGCGGCTGGCCTCCTGCTGGAGGGTGGAGGTGATGAAGGGGGGCGCCGGGTTGCGCTGCTTGTCCTGGCGCTTCACGCCGGTGACGGTGAAGGGGGCGGCCTGTACCGCCTCCATGACGGCGTTGACCTCCGCCTCGCTGTTCAGCTCCACCTTCTTCTCTTTTCCGTAGAAGCTGGCCTTGAACTGCCCCAGGTTGGGGGCGATGCGGGCCAGATCCGCGTCCAGAGACCAGTACTCCTGGGGGACGAAGGCCTTGATCTCCGCCTCCCGTTCACACACCAGCCGGGTTGCCACCGACTGCACCCGCCCGGCGGACAGGCCCCGGCGGATCTTCTTCCACAGCAGGGGGGAGATCTGATAGCCCACGATGCGGTCCAGCACACGCCGGGCCTGCTGGGCGTTGACCAGATCCATGTCGATGGCACGGGGATGGGCGATGGAGTCGTTGACCACCTTCTTGGTGATCTCGTTGAAGGTCACCCGGTAGGTCTTGTCGTCGGGAATGTTCAGCATTTCCTTCAAATGCCAGGAGATGGCCTCCCCCTCCCGGTCCGGGTCGGTGGCGAGGAAGACCTTGTCACTCTTCTTGGCGGCCTTTTTCAGGTCGTCAATGACCTCCTCCTTTCCCTTGATGGGCTGGTAGTCCAGGGCAAACCCGTGATCCACGTCCACGCCCAGCTTGCTCTTGGGCAGGTCGCGGACGTGGCCCATGGAGGCCTTCACCTCGTAGCCGGGGCCCAGATATTTTCCGATTGTCTTGGCCTTCGCCGGGGACTCGACGATCACCAGATTCGATTTTGCCACAGTACGATACTCCTTACGTGATGATAACGCGCCAGCGGGCGCGGAACAGACGCTATTGGGTCTCGGGGAACCGGACGGCGGCGGTGAACCGCCGGCCGGGCAGCTCGGTGAGGTATCCCCCCGCCTGGAGCAGGGTGAGGGCGGTGTTCACCCGCCGGGCGGGGATCTCCGTGCGGCCCACGATCTCGTCGGGCACCAGGGCCTTATCGCTGAGCAGGAAAAAGATCTGACGCTGCTCATCCCCCATCTGCTCCAGCTCCGACCGGGGGCGCAGGGGCAGGGCGTCCTCCCTCTCCTCCTCCGGCTTGGGCCCGGGGGCCGGACGGGCGGGCCCGGCGGGCCTGGCGGCCGCCAGGCGCTCCCGCTGCTCCCCCGGCGTCAGATGGGGGGCCTGCCGCAGCTTATGGGGAAAGCGTCCGGAAAATTCCACCAGAATGTCCTGGGCGGAGCGGGTCAGCTTGGCCTCGCCCCGGGCGATCAGGCCGTTGGTGCCCGCGCTCATGGGCGCGTCCGCCGGCCCGGGGACGGCGAACACCTCCCGGTTCTGATCCAGGGCCCGCCGGGCGGTGATCAGGGTGCCGCTGTGCTCGGCGGCCTCCACCGCCACCACGCCCACCGACAGCCCGCTGAGAATCCGGTTGCGGATGGGGAAGCGCCATCCCTCCGAGGCGGTACCCGGCGGATTCTCCGACAGGACGCAGCCGGCGGCCATCACGTCCTCGTACAGCCCCCGGTTCTGGGGCGGATAGGGCACATCCACGCCGCCGGCCAGCACCGACACCACCGTGCCGCCGCCCTGGAGGGCGCCTTTCAGGGACGCGGCGTCCACCCCCTGGGCCAGGCCGGAGATCACCAGGGCGCCGGAGCGGGCCAGCTCCAGGCCCAGCCTCCCCGCCATGTTCACCCCGTAGGGGGTGCAGTCCCGGGAGCCCACCATGGCAATGGCCAGCTCCTCGTCAAACCGGGGCAGCTTTCCCTTCCCATAGAGCACCAGGGGATAGTCGTGGAGCTGGCGCAGCCGCTCGGGATAGGCCGCGTCCTGACAGGTCACCAGGAAGATGCCCAGCCGGTCGCAGTCGGCCAGGATGTGCTCCGCCCCGGCCAGGGACTTGTCCGCCAGGGAGCGGCACAGCCTGCCCGGCAGCTGGAGCAGCTCAAACTCCTTCTCGTCGGCAAAGTACACCGCCTCCGCCGTGCCGAACCGGCGCAGCAGGGCCGCGGCCGTCTCGGGGCGGAGCCCCTCCCGGCCGGTGAGCCACAGGAGATAGGGTAAGGTCGCCATGGTTCTGCCTCCCTTTTCCCACGGAGGGGATCAGCGCCAGCCCTCCCACAGCACCACGGCGGCCGCCGCCGCGGCGTTGAGGGACTCGCACCGCTCCCGCATGGGGATTTTCAGCGTCTTTTCGCAGGTGTCCAGCACCGCCTGGGATACCCCCCGACCCTCGCTGCCGATCACCACGGCGGCCCTGTCCAGAGGGATCTCCCGCACGTCCGACGTGTCAGACCGCAGGGCGGTGGCGTAGAGGGGCATGCCCGCCCGGGCCAGCAGGGCCCTCAGCCCGTCCAGCTCCGCCTCCCACACGCTCAGGCGGAAGCAGGCCCCCATGGTGGCGCGCACCGTCTTGGGGGAGAACGGCTCGGCACAGCCGGGCAGGAGGAACAGCCCCTCCGCCCCGAAGGCGTCGGCGGTGCGCCAGATGGTGCCCACATTGCCGGGATCCTGCACCCCGTCCAGCACCAGGTACCGGCCGGGGGACAGCGCCTCCGGCGGCGTCAGGGCCGGGGTACGGCACAGGGCCAGCATGTTCTGGGGGGTGTCCACGGTGGACACATAGGCCAGCAGCTCCGCCGGCAGCTCCACCACCTGGGTGTGCGCCGGCAAGTCGGCGGGGGCGGGGGTTCCCTCGGCCGCCGCCAGCAGCTCCACCTGAGCGCCCCAGCGCAGGGCCTCCCCCACCAGCTTGTCCCCCTCGCAGAGGAACAGCCCCTCCGCCCGCCGGGCTTTCTTATCCGTGCCCAGCCGCCGCAGGCGGGTGATCAGCGGGTTGCGGCGGCTGGTAATGCGCTCCATGCTCACAGCTCCTGGAGGCGGTTGATGTCCTCGGTGCGGCCCAGGATCACCACCGCGTCGCCGCTTTCCAGCCGGAAGGAGGCGCCGGGGGCCACCGTGAGGGCCTCCTCCTCCCCCCGGCGCACGGCGATGATGGTCACCTTATGCCTGGCCCGCACGTCCAGCTCCTGGATGGTCTTGCCGCTCCAGGACTTGGGGATTTTGGTCTCCACAATGCCGTAGTCGTCGCTGAGCTCGATGAAGTTAAGCACGTTGGAGCTGGACAGACCCTGGGCCAGCTTGACGCCCATGTCGTACTCGGGGAACACCACCCGGTCGGCGCCGATCTTCTCCAGGATCTTCCGGTGGATGTCGCTCTGGGCCTTGCAGATCACCCGCTTGACCCCCAGCTCCTTCAGGTTCAGGGTGATGAGGGCGGAGGTGCCCACGTCCTCACCCACCGCCACCACGGCGCAGTCGTAGTTGCGCACGCCCAGGGCCCGCAGGACGGCGGGATCCCGGGCGTCGCCGGCCACCGCATGGGTGACCTTATTGGCGATCTCCTGGACGTAAGACTCCCTTTCGTCCAAGGCCAGCACCTCGTGGCCCAGCTCGCTGAGCTCCAGGGCCACGGCACTGCCGAACCGGCCCAGGCCGATGACAACGAAGGTTTTCATGCTTGCACGTTCCTTTCCTGTGTGACGGCCGGTCAGCCGATCATGACGTTGATCTCCGGGTAGTGGAGCTTGGCCGGCCTCCGCTTGCCGGTCATAAGCGCGATGGAGAAGGACAGGATGCCCACCCGGCCCAGGTACATCAATACAATCAGGATGCTCTGGGAGATGCGGGTCAGCTCCGGCGTGATGCCGGTGGTGAGGCCCACGGTGCCCATGGCGGAGGCCACCTCATAGGCGCAGTTCAGGTAGGGCAGGCCCTCCACCGTGGAGATCACCATGGAGGCGATCAGAAACACAAAGAGAACCACCAGGGTCAGGGTCATGGCGTTGAGCACCTGGCCGAAGGGGATGGCCCGGCCCCGGAAGGTGACCTGCTCCCGGCCCCGCAGGTTGGCCCGCAGAGCCAGCAGCAGCACCGCCACCGTGGCGGTCTTGATGCCGCCGGCGGTGGAGCCGGAGGAGCCGCCGATGAGCATCAGGATGGTGGACATGGCCTTGCTGCTCTCGCTCAGCCCCCCCTGGCCGATGGCGTCAAAGCCGGCGGTGCGGAGGGTCACCGACTGGAACAGGGCGTTGAGGGCCTTTTCCCACACGGGCATGTCCCCCAGGGTGGCCGGGTTGTGGTACTCCTCCAGGAAGAAGAAGGCCGCGCCGCCCACAATCAGGAGGCCGGTAATGAGCAGCACCATCTTACTGTACACCGACAGCCTGCCCCAGCAGCGGGCCCGCAGGATGTCCTCCCAGACAAAGAAGCCCAGGCCGCCGATGGCGATCAGCGCGGCGGTGGTGCCCAGCATGATGGGGCTGTCCTGATAGCCCGCCAGGCTGGAGAAGGCCCCGAAGCGGCCCCCCAGCAGGTCAAAGCCCGCGTTGCAGAAGGCGGAGACCGAGTGGAACACCGCCCGCCACAGCCCGCCGGCCAGGCCGAAGTCGGGCACCAGCCGGAGCGACATGAGCACCGCCCCCGCCCCCTCCAGCAGGAAGGTGCCCATCAGGGCGTGGCGCACCACCCGCACCACCCCGTCCATGCTGTCCAGGTTGAGGGTGGACACCATGATAAGCCGCTCGGACAGGCCGATGCGCCGGTGAAGGGCAAAGGAGATGAGGCTCACCACCGTCATGAAGCCCAGCCCCCCCAGCTGGATCATTGCCAGGATCACCACCTGCCCAAACAGCGTCCACTGCGTCCAGGTGTCCACCAGGATCAGCCCGGTGACGCAGCTGGAGGAGGTGGCGGTGAACAATCCGGTAAAAAAGCCGGCGCTCTGCCCGTCCCGGGAGGCGATGGGCAGGGTGAGCAGCAGGGCGCCCACCAGAATGATGATGGCGAAGGAGGCCGCCACAATCCGGGTGGCGTTGAGGCTCCGGCCCCGGACAAACCCGTTCCGCAGCCAGCGGGCACATCGTTTCAGCACGGTGAGATCCTCCTATGTGAAGGTAAAAACAAATTGACGCAGAAAAGCATGCCGAAGAAGGGGGTCTCCTTCGGCATGCTGCTGCGGATTTAGTCCAGGGGTTTCATGGTGGGGAACACCCCTCCGGTCTCTTCATCCGGTTTCATCACGGCCTGACGTGTTG
>NZ_JAHZDL010000098.1:0-8607 GCF_019422385.1 Flavonifractor sp. | reverse complement strand
ACACCGACTTCCTGGAGCCCCGCAGCCGGGTCAACGAGATGGTGAACAACTTCATCAAGCCCGGTCTGGAGGATCTGTGCGTCTCCCGCACCTCCTTCACCTGGGGCGTGCCGGTGGACTTCGACCCCGGCCACGTGGTGTACGTGTGGGTGGACGCCCTGTTCAACTACATGACCGCCCTGGGCTTCATGAACGACAAGTATGACGACTACGACAAGTACTGGCCCGCCGACGTCCACTTTGTGGGCAAGGAGATCGTCCGGTTCCACGCCATCATCTGGCCCGCCTTCTGCATGAGCCTGGGCCTGCCCCTGCCCAAGAAGGTGTTCGGCCACGGCTGGCTCCTGCTGGACGGCGGCAAGATGAGCAAGTCCAAGGGCAACGTGGTGGACCCCTACGTGCTGGCCGGGCGCTTCGGCGTGGACGCCCTGCGCTTCTTCCTGCTGCGCACCTTCCCCTTCGGCACCGACGGCAACTTCTCCAACGAGCTGCTCATCCAGACCATCAACACCGACCTGGCCAACGACCTGGGCAACCTGGTGAGCCGCACCACCGCCATGGTGGGCAAGTACTTCGGAGAGCACCTGCCCGAGGGCAGCGGCGCCACCGAGGACGAGCGGGGCCTGGCCGACATGATTGCCCAGGCCAAGGGGAATGTGGAGCTGTCCATGAACTTCCCGGAGGGCGATCCCCTGAAGTTCGACGCGGAGCTGGTGCTCCAGGCCGCCGGCCTGCGGGACGCCTATGAGGACGCCATGGAGCAGTACGCCTTCCAGAACGCCCTGGCGGAGGTGTTCAAGCTCATCGGCCGGGCCAACAAGTATATCGACGAGAACAAGCCCTGGCTGCTGGCCAAGGACGAGAGCCAGAAGCCCCGGCTGGCCCACGTGCTCTACAACCTGCTGGAGTGCGTGCGGCTGTCCGCCGTGCTGCTCACCCCCTTCATGCCCGCCACCTGCGAGAAGATCTTCGCCCAGATCGGCGCGGACGAGGGCCTGCGCACCTGGGAGTCCGCCGGGCAGTGGGGTCTGCTCCCCACCGGCGCGTCCGTGAGCAAGGGGGAGAACCTGTTCCCCCGCATCGACATGGAAAAGGAGCTGAAAGCATTGGAGGAGCTGCACGCCCAGGCCGCCGCCCCCGCCGCGGAGGAGGAGAAGGCCCCCGAGTATATCACCATCGACGACTTCAACAAGGTTCACTTCGTCACCGCCAAGATTCTGGCCTGCGAGGCGGTGAAGAAGAGCAAGAAGCTGCTCTGCTTCACCCTGGACTGCGGCGAGGGCAAGCCCCGGCAGATCCTCTCCGGCATCCACGAGTACTATGAGCCCGAGGAGCTGGTGGGCAAGACCGTGGTGGCCTGCACCAACCTGGCCCCCCGCAAGATGATGGGCCTGGAGTCCAACGGCATGCTCATCTCCGCCGTGAAGGAGGAGCCCGACGGCTCCGAGAAGCTCCACCTGATCATGCTGGACGACAAGGTGCCCGCCGGCTACGGCCTGTGCTGAGGAGACAGCCGTGTACCGCTACGAGTACGAGTCCATCAAAATAAGCGGCTTTATGTTTGACAACAGCGACTGCCGGCACCGGGAGGTCATCGACGCCCGGGCCCGGGACGGCTGGCGCTATGTGGGATATGTGCCCATGGAGTATATGGGATCTGGCATTCCCCAGTGGCTGGATCTGATCTTTGAGCGGGAGGAAGCGGACGAGCCGTGCTGACCAACCTTCTGCTGGTGGCCCTGGGGGGCGGCCTGGGGGCCGCGGGGCGGTGGCTGCTGAGCCTGGCCCCCTTCCCCGCCGCCTTTCCCTTCGCCACCCTGCTGACCAACTTCCTGGGGGCGGTGGCCATCGGGGCCATTGCCGCCCTGGCGGAGCACTCCGCCCTCCCCGCCCCCGCCGTGCTCTTCCTCAAGACCGGCGTGTGCGGCGGCTTCACCACCTTTTCCACCTTCTCGCTGGAGGCGGTGGGCCTGCTGGAGCGCGGGCAGTGGCTCAGGGGCGGCGGCTATGTGCTGGCCAGCGTGGCCCTGTGCCTGGCCGGCGTGGTGCTGGGCCGCACCTTGGTCCGGTTTCTGGCCCCGGCTTAGGAGAAAATAATCCACAATCCAGGCGGCGCGGGTGGAAAACCCGCGCCGCCTTTTGCTGCCCGGGGGAAAATTTCCCCCGGCCCTTATGAATTCCTTAGAATTGCCTGCTATCCTTGTGGACAGAATCGAGCAAAGGAGCTGTCCGCAATGGAAGAAACCCAATCCCTGGCCCCCGCCCGGGGGCTGTCCGAGACCGGCCTGAAATGGATCGCCCTGGTCACCATGGTGCTGGATCACATCCACTACTTCTTCGGCTTCACCGGGGCCATCCCCGAGTGGTTCAGCATGGTGGGCCGCCTGGGGGCGCCCCTGTTCCTGTTCTGCCTGGTGGAGGGCTTCACCCACACCCGCAGCCGGAAGAAATACTTCGCAAAGGTCTACGTCCTCTCCGCCGTCATGGGCGGCCTGCTGTTCTTCATGGCCTTCGGCGGCGTGCTGGTGCGGCCCGACGGCTTCTACCCCAACAACGGCATGATGACCACCTTTGTCATCCTCATGGTGATATTCCAGGGCATTGACTGGCTGGGTCAGAAAAAGATCGTGCCCGGCCTGGCGGCGGTGATTCTCCCCCTGGCCTGGCCCTTCCTGGCCTCCTGGCTGTCTGTCCTCCTCCCCGCCGCCTGCACCAATCCCCTGGGCCTTGCGTGCTACTCCCTGCTGCCCATGTGGGGCGTCACCGGGGACAGCAGCTGGCCGGTGCTGGCCATGGGGCTGGTGCTCTACCTGTTCCGCCGGAACCGAAGGGGGCAGGTGCTGGCCTTTGCCGTGTACTACGTGCTCTACGGCGTGGTCTATATGATCCTCATGGGCTCCGCCATGGCGCCGGATTTCGCCTGGTGGCAGCTCTTTACCCGGTACTATGAGATCTACGGCATCCTGGTCGCGCCCCTGATGCTGTGCTACAACGGCCGGCGGGGCGGCGGGCACAAGCTGCTGTTCTACGCCTTCTACCCCGCCCACATCTATCTCCTGTACGCCCTGTCGTGGGGGCTGCTCATCCTGCTGAACTGAGGTGATTCTATGGCCCATATTCTGGCCGTGGACGACGATGCCGATCTCCGCGCCCTGCTGAAAACCGCCCTGGAGCGGGACGGCCACCAGGTGACCGCCCTGCCCGGCGGCGCGGCGGTGACGGCGGAGCACTGCCGCTGGGCGGACTGCATCCTGCTGGATGTGATGATGCCGGGGGAGGACGGCTTTGCCACCTGCCGCCGGGTGCGCTCCCTGGCGGACTGTCCTATTCTCTTTCTCACCGCAAAAACTGAGGAGGCCGACGTGCTCACCGGCCTGGGCCTGGGTGGGGACGACTACCTGACCAAGCCCTTCCGGGTGGCGGAGCTGCGGGCCCGGGTGGCGGCCCACCTGCGGCGGGAGGGGCGGACGCCCCGCACCCGCCTGCGCCGGGGCGGGCTGGACTTCGATCTGGGGGAGCGGGCGGTGTACGCCGGGGAGACGCCGGTGCGCCTGACCCGGGGCGAGTACGCCATCTGCGCCCACCTGGCCACCCACCCGGGGCAGACCTTCACCAAGGAGCAGCTGTACGAGGCGGTGTTCGGCTTTGACGGCACCGGGGAGGACTCCGCCGTCACCGAGCACATCAAGAACATCCGGGCCAAGCTGAGGGCCGTGGGGGAGAACCCCATCGAGACCGTGTGGGGGGTGGGGTACAAGTGGAAAAACGGGTGAAGCGGCGGGCGGGCCTCACCGCCCTGTTCTGGCGCTATCTGCTCACCACCTGCGCCCTGCTGGCGGCAATCGCCGTGCTGTGGTGGGGCACCCTCACCGCCCTGCTGGCCTCCGGCTTCGTCCTGCCGGCCTACACCGCCGAGCGGGGGGCGGCGGAGGTGCTCCGCACCGTGGCGGACGGAACCCTGGACACGGCGGACATCCCCCACTATTACCGCTGGGCCATCCTGACGGAGGACGGACAGGTAACAGACCCGGGCAATATGGACGCCCGGCACCTGGGCTATGCCCGCTCCGCCCTGGCCGGGGACTCCATGCCCCACGGCTTCCCCTACACCCAGTACCACCGCTGGATCCCCCTGGGCGGCGGCGCCCTGTGCGTCCTCCAGTATGACTACTCCATGCCCTATGGAAGCCCCGCCCTCCAGGGCCGTCTGCCCGAGTTCCAGACCTGCGCCACGGTGGTGCTGCTGGCGGCCTGGGCGGCGGCGGCCATCCTCTCCACCCGGCACTTCGCGGGCATGCTCCGGCGGGACGCCGCCCTGCTCACCGCCGCCACCCGGGCCATCGCCCACCGGCGGCTGGACGAGCCCCTGCCCGGCGCCGCCCGCTTCCGGGAGCTGGGGGACACCCTGGTGGCCATGGAGGAGCTGCGGCAGTCCCTGGCCCAGTCCCTGTCCCGCCAGTGGGCCATGGAGCAGCAGCGTTCCCGCACCCTGGCCGCCCTGGCCCACGATCTCAAGACCCCCCTGGCGGTGATCGGCGGCAACGCCGAGCTGCTGGCCGAGGACGACCTGACCCCCGCCCAGCGGGAGAGCGCGGCGGCCATTCTCCGCAGCGCGGAGCGGCTGCGGGACTATGTAGGGCAGCTCCGGGACCTCTCCGACCTCCAGGGCGCCCCCGCCCGGCCGGAGCGGGAGACCGTGGAGCTGTCCCAGCTGGCGGCGGGCTGGGGGGCCGCAGGGAGGGATCTGTGCGCCCCCAGGGGATTGGACTTCATCCTGGACTGCCCCGCCTCCCAGCCCTGCTCCCTGTACCGGGCGGACGTGGATCGGGCGGTGCTCAACCTGCTGGACAACGCCGCCCGCTTCACCCCGGCGGGGGGTGCCATCCGGCTGGAGGCAGGCGTGGCGGGCCATGTCCTCACTGTGGCCGTCACCGACACCGGCCCCGGCTTCTCCCCCGAGGCCCTGGCCCGGGCGGGGAAGGAGCTGTTCACCGGCGACACCAGCCGCCCCCAGGACGGCCACATGGGCCTGGGGCTCTGCTTCGCCCGGCAGGTGGCGGTCCGCCATGGCGGGGAGCTGGCCCTCTCCAACACGGGGACGGGGGCCAGGGCGGCGCTCACCCTCCCCCTGGCAGAACCCTAGACAAGGAGGCGGCGCGGAAAACCCGCGCCGCCTCCTTGTATTTTCCCCCGTTTCGCGCTATGATAAGGGGGAGAGTTTGAACCATCCAATTGCGAGGTCTGTGCTATGATTTTCGACACCCACGCCCATTACTACGACGACGCCTTCGACCCGGACCGGGACGCGCTGCTGTCCTCCCTGCCGGAGCGGGGGGTGGCCCTGGTGGTCTGCCCCGGCTGCGACCTGGAGTCCTCCCGGCAGTCCATCGCCCTGGCGGAGCAATACCCCTTCCTCTACGCCGCCGCCGGCTATCACCCGGAGAACCTGGAGGGGGTGACCCTGGCCCATGTGGACCAGATCAAGGCCCTGTGCGCCCACCAGAAGGTGGTGGCGGTGGGGGAGATCGGCCTGGACTACTACTGGGTCAAGACCCCCGAGGAGCGGGCCTTCTCCCGGGATATGTTTGACGCCCAGCTCTCCCTGGCGGAGGAGCTGGATCTCCCCGCCATTGTCCACGACCGGGACGCCCACAAGGACTGCCTGGACATGGTCCGGGCCCACCCCAACGCCCGGGGAGTGTTCCACTGCTACTCCGGCAGCATCGAGGACGCCAAGGTGCTGGTGGACCGGGGCTGGATGCTCTCCTTCACTGGCAACATCACCTTTAAGAACGCCCGCCGCGCCCCGGAGATCCTGAAGTGGCTGCCCCTGGACCGGCTCATGCTGGAGACCGACGCCCCCTACATGGCCCCCGAGCCCTGGCGGGGCCAGCGGTGCGACTCCACCATGATCGCCCGCTCCGCCGAGACGGTGGCCCAGCTCAAGGGCCTGACCCGGGACGAGGTGGAGGAGATCACCCTGGCCAACGGAAAGCAATTTTTCGGTATCACCTGAACCGATCCAATTTTATCAAACGGAGGTAATCTGTCATGGAGACCATTTCCTATGAGTATGAGGGCTCGCTGTATGTGAACCTGACCAACAAGTGCGACTGCGCCTGCGTGTTCTGCCTGCGGCACAACGGCCACAAGGGCTCCATCTACGCCGACGACCTGTGGCTGGAGCATGAGCCCACCCGGCAGGAGGCCCTGGATGACCTGCTCTCCCGGGACTACTCCCAGTACCGGGAGCTGGTGTTCTGCGGCTTTGGGGAACCCATGTACCGCACCGACGACATCCTGTGGCTGGTGGACGAGCTGAAAAAGCGGGTGCCCAACCTGCCGCCGGTGCGCATCAACACCAACGGCCACGCCAACCTGTTCCTGGGCCGGGACGTGACGCCGGAGCTGGCCGGGCGCATCGACACCATCTCCATCTCCCTCAACGGCTCCACGCCAGAGGAGTACTGCGCCGTCACCAAGCCCCGGGACGGGGTGAAGGCGTGGGACGCCATGCTGGACTTCGCCCGCAAGTGCCGGGAGTACGTCCCCCACGTGGTGATGACCATCGTGGACAAGGACAAGACCCCGGAGGACGTGGAGCGGTGCCGGAAGCTCTGTGAGGAGCTGGGCGTCACCCTGCGCATCCGGGCGTACATCCCGGACTGAACCACGTATCACAACGGGCGTCCGGCCTCTTGGCCGGACGCCCGTTGTTTTGCTCTCAATTATGCGGCGGAGTCCTGCTCCAGCTCCTCCAGCGCCTCCCGCTCGGAGTCGGCGGAGAACCGGAACCGGCCGGCCTGGTCGTAAACCTCCACATGTCCACGTACGTAACGAATCTCGTAATTCATCGGTCAGCGCTCCTTTCTGTCTCGTTATGAGTACAGTATAAAAGAAGCACAGTCCTATAAAACGGACTATTGAGAGAGATCCGCCAGGAACTGTTCCCACTCCTCCGGGTGCTCCACAAAGGACTTGGGGCAGATCTTCCCCGTCACGTCATAGTGGCGGATCACCTGGCCGGACTCCAGGCCGTACTCCTCCATGAGCCACCGGGTGAGCCGCACCAGGGAATCATAGGTGGCCTGGGTAAACGCCCCGCTGTCGTCGGGGTGGCAGCACTCGATGGAGATGGTGTCGTCGTTGCGCTCGTTGGAGCAATAGGCGATCTCGTCCAGGGGCACGTTCTGGATGATCTCCCCGTCCAGCCCCACCAGGAAGTGGCTGCTGGCGTAGGTCTCCCCGGTCTGGGCCAGGTTTTCGAAGTAGCTGTGGTTCTGCTCCGCCGTGGTGCCCGGGTTGCCCACGTAGTGCACCACGATGCCGTTGACTTTTTCCAGCGGGGTGCCCGGCCGGGAGTACTCGTTGAGGGGGAGCAGCTCCACCGTGATCCACGCCGGCGTGTCCGGCACGGGGATGGTTCGGGGCGCGAAGGGGTCGATCCACTTCACCGCCAGCAGCACCAGCACCAGAGCGGCCAGGCAGGGGATGGGGCTGCACCGGCGGCGGATCTGCCGCCTCCGCCGCACTGGCGTCTCCACTGGCATGGCATCATACCCCCCTTTTTCCATCGCTGCTTCAGATTATAGCACATCCCGGCCCCGCCGTTTCTTACGGTTTTCTTACACCGACCGCGTCGAAAAAAGGCGGCGCGTGCCTGGGCACGCGCCGCCTGGTTTTCTAGGATTCCTGCAAAGCCCGGTCGAAGGCCGCCTTCACCTCGGGCAGGAGGCAGACGAAGGTGACGGTCTCGGGCAGGCCGCTGTGGGAGAGGAACTCCCGCACGGCGCCCACCGCGATGGCGGCCGCCCGCTCCAGCGGGAAGCGGTACACCCCGGTGGAGATGGCGGAGAAGGCCACGGTCTTGCAGCCGTACTCCGCCGCCACCTCCAGGCTGCTGCGGTAGCAGGAGGCCAGCAGGCCGTCCTCCCCCTGCCCGCCGCCCCGCCAGATGGGGCCGGGGGTGTGGATCACGTATTTTGCGGGCAGGTTATAACCCTTTGTAATCCTGGCCTCGCCGGTGGCACAGCCGTGGAGGGTGCGGCACTCGGCCAGCAGCTCCGGCCCGGCGGCCCGGTGGATGGCCCCGTCCACGCCGCCGCCCCCCAGCAGGGTACAGTTGGCGGCGTTGACGATGGCGTCCGCCTTCACCTGAGTGATGTCGCCCAGCAGCGTGTCAATCCTCCCCATGTTCCGCCTCTTTCTCCGCGATCTCCCGGCTCTCCTCCCGGGCGTCGGCCTCCACGGCCTTGTAGGCGGCGGGGGGCTGGAGGTGCTCCGGATCGGTAAAGACCTGGGCAAAGGTCTTGGCGTCCATATTCTCGTATTGCAGCAGGTACTCCGCCACGATGTCCAGCTCGCGGCGTCGCCGGGTGAGGATCTCCCCGCACCTGGCGTAGGCCCCGTCGATGAGGGCCTTGACCTCCTCGTCAATGAGGGCGGCCACCTCCTCGGAGTAGTTCTTGGTCTGGGCCATGGAACGGCCGATGAACACCTCATCGTGGCCGGAGTCGAACACCACGTTGCCCAGCTTGTCGCTCATGCCGTACCGGGTGACCATGTTGCGGGCGATGGAGCTGGCCCTCTGCAGGTCGTTGCCCGCGC
>NZ_JAHZDL010000097.1:6875-8661 GCF_019422385.1 Flavonifractor sp. | reverse complement strand
GAGGGCCGCAACATCCGCACGCTGGAGACCCTCACCGGCGTGGATCTGATCATCGACGACACGCCGGAGGCCATCACCGTCTCCTGCTTTGACCCGGTGCGCCGGGAGATCGCCCGCATCGCCCTGGAGAAGCTGATCCAGGACGGCCGCATCCACCCCACCCGCATCGAGGAGATGGTGGAGAAGGCCAAGCGGGAGGTGGACGCCACCATCAAGGCCGAGGGCGAGCGGGCCGTGTTTGAGACCAACGTCCACGGCCTGCACCCGGAGCTCATCAAGCTGCTGGGCCGGATGCGCTACCGCACCAGCTACGGCCAGAACGTGCTCAACCACTCCATCGAGGTGTCCCACCTGGCGGGGCTCATCGCCGCCGAGATCGGCGCCGACATCACCCAGGCCAAGCGGGCCGGCCTGCTCCACGACCTGGGCAAGTCCATCGACCACGAGGTGGAGGGCTCCCACGTGCAGATCGGCGTGGAGCTGGCCCGGAAGTACCGGGAGAACGAGGACGTGGTTCACGCCATCGAGGCCCACCACAACGATGTGGAGCCCCGCACCGTGGTGGCCTGCATCGTGCAGGCGGCCGACGCCATCTCCGCCGCCCGGCCCGGGGCCCGGCGGGAGAACCTGGAGAACTATATCAAGCGGCTGGAGAAGCTGGAGGAGGTCACCTCCTCCTTCCCCGGGGTGGAAAAGTCCTACGCCATCCAGGCCGGCCGCGAGGTGCGCATCATGGTCAAGCCCGACCAGGTCAGCGAGGATCAGATGGTGCTCCTGGCCCGGGACATCGCCAAGAAGATCGAGGAAGAGCTGGAGTATCCCGGCCAGATCAAGGTGAACATGATCCGCGAGACCAAGGTCATCGAGTACGCCAAATAACCCGTGCGGGCGCCGCAGCTGCGGCGCCCGCATTTATTTTGTGAGGCCGCGAACGATGTCCGCGGCCTCAGTGTTATTTCCCGCCGAAGAGCCGGCTCAGGAAGGATTTCTTTTTGGGGCGGTGATCCGCCGGCGCCGGGGTGTCTCCTGTCCCCTTCTGCTCCAGGGCGGCCGCCCGGCGGAGGCACTCCTCCGCCCGGGCCGGATCTGCGGGGACGCCCCGGCCGTCCCGGAGGCACTCCCCCAGCAGGGTGAGGGCCTGGGGATCCTCCTGCCCGGCGGCCCGCTCCAGCCAGATCACCGCCTGGGCCGGGTCGGCCCGGACGCCCTGCCCCTCCAGCAGGCAGCGGGCCAGGCCGGTCTGGCCGGGGGCATAGCCCCCTTCGGCGGCCTGCCGGTACCAGTTCACCGCCTGGGCCGGATTTTTGGGCGTCCCCTCGCCCCGCTGGCACAGCACGGCCAGCCGGCACATGGCCTGGAAATCCCCGGCCCCGGCGGCCTTACGGAGGCGCTCGGCCTCGGCGGCACGGGCCGGGTCGGCCTGGGCCTTCCGCTTGCGGCAGCGGAGCAGGGCGTCTCCGGCCTCCTCGTGGCCCCGCTCGGCGGCCCTCCGGTACCACTCCGCCGCTTGGGCCGGATCCGCGGCCGTGCCCTCCCCCCGCTCATAGCAGCGGCCCAGGGCATACATGGCGTCGGCATAGCCCTGCTCCGCCGCCCGGCGGTAGAGCTGGACGGCCCGGGCCTCATCCCGTTCTGCCGCCCGGCCGGTGCGGCAGAGCTCCCCCAGCAGGAACTGGGCCCGGGCGTGGCCCCCCTCCGCCGCCTGCTCCAGCCAGCGGACGGCCTCCTGGAGGCTGCGCTCCACCCCGTTGCCGTTGAGATAGCACACCGCCAGGTTGGTCATGGC
>NZ_JAHZDL010000097.1:0-6775 GCF_019422385.1 Flavonifractor sp. | reverse complement strand
AGCACACCGCCAGGTTGGTCATGGCCGGGAGATAGCCCGCCTCGGCCGCCTTTTTGTACCAGTACACCGCGTTGGCCGGATTGGGGGTGAGGCCCTCTCCCAGCTCAAAGGCCAGGCCAAGGCTGCACATGGCGGGGGGATAGTCCTGCTTGGCGGCCTCCCCGTAGAGCTCCGCCGCCCGGCACAGATCGGCCTCCACGCCGTCCCCGTCCCGGTAGCAGTTGCCCAGCAGGCTCTGGGCCCGGGCGTTGCCCTGCTCCGCCGCCTTCTCCAGCCAGGGTATGGCCCCGGCGGCGTCCGGCTCCATACCGATGCCGGTGAGGCAGCAGTAGGCCAGGTTGGTCTGGGCGGGGGCGTAGCCCCCCTCGGCGGCCTTCCGGTACCAGGCCACGGCCTGCTCCTTGTCCTCGGCCACGCCGTCGCCGGTCTCATAGCACAGGCCCAGGCTGCACACGGCGGGGAGGTAGCCGCCTTCGGCGGCCTGCCGGTAGAGTGAGATGGCCCGCTCCTTGTCCACCTCCACCCCCCGGCCGTCCAGGCAGAAGTCCCCCAGGATGCCGGCGGCCCGGGGGGAGCCGGCGGCCACCGCCTTCTCCAGCCACGCCACCGTCTCCCCCATGTTCTCCTCCACGCCGATGCCGTTGAGGTAGCACACCGCCAGGTTGCACATGGCGGGGGCGTAGTCCAGCTCGGCGGCCTGCCGGTAGAGCGCCGCCGCCCGCGCCTTGTCCTCCTCCACGCCGTTGGCGTTCTCGTAGCACAGGCCCAGGTCGCACAGGGCCGGCGGGTACTCCTGCTCGGCGGCCCGCCGGTAGAGCTCGGCGGCCCGCCACGTGTCCACGCAGTCCACCCCCCTGCCCTCCATCCAGCAGTCCCCCAGCAGATCCAGGGCCCGGGGAAAATCCTGGTCGGCGGCCTTCTGGAGCCACTCCACCGCCGCCCTGGGATCCTCCTCCACCCCCACGCCGTGGAGGGTGAGCACCGCCAGGTTGGTCTGGCCGGGGGCATAGCCCTCCTGGGCGGCCTGGCGGTAGTACTCCGCCGCCGTCTCCTTGTCCATCTCCACCCCGTCGCCGTGCTCATAGCACAGGCCCAGGTTGCACTGGGCGGGGGGATAGCCCTGGTCGGCGGCCTGCCGGTAGAGCCGGGCGGAGCGGGCCCGGTCACGCTCCACCCCCGTGCCGTCCCAGTAGCAGTCCCCCAGGATGTTCAGGGCCCGGGGGAACTCCTGCTCCACCGCCTTCTCCAGCCATTGGAGGGCGGTGTCCACGCTCTGCTCTACCCCGATGCCGTTGAAATAGCACACCGCCAGGTTGGTCTGGCCGGGGGCATAGCCCTGCTCGGCGGCCTGGAGGTAGTACTCCGCCGCCCGGGCCTCGTCCTTCTCCACGCCGGTGGCGTTCTCGTAGCACAGGCCCAGGTCGCACTGGCCGGGGGCGTAGCCCTGCTCCGCCGCCTGCTGGAACAGCTCCACGGCCCGGGCCTCGTCCTTCTCCACGCCGGAGCCGGCCTGATAGCACCGGCCCAGCAGATCCACCGCCCGGAGATCCCCGTCCTCGGCGGCCAGGGAGAACCAGTGGGCCGCCCGGGCCGGATCCCGCTCCGCCCCGTCCCCCTCGGCATAGCGCACGCCCAGGTCGTAGTAGGCGGCGGGATCTCCCCCCTCCGCCTGCTCCAGCAGGCTCTGGAACTCCTCCCGCGAGCGCTGGAGCCCCTCCACCGCCTTTTGGATCAGATGGGTATCGACAAAAATCACCTGGTCATCGTAGGCTTCATGGCCGTTGTTGGCGTTGTTTTCCATGGTGTGCTCCCCATTCTATGTAGTATGGGGATATTATACGCCGTCGATAGGGTTTTGTCTACGCCGGCAT
Source organism: Flavonifractor sp. (assembly GCF_019422385.1). Lineage (NCBI taxonomy): Bacteria > Bacillati > Bacillota > Clostridia > Eubacteriales > Oscillospiraceae > Flavonifractor > Flavonifractor sp. Next base: position 4,904 of record NZ_JAHZDL010000097.1, on the reverse strand, counting down.
GGGCGCGCCGGCTATCCCCCGCGGCCGGCCGTCTGTCCGGAAACCGTGGACAAGCGGCCCGCTTTCCGCTATATTGGGGGTGAAAGGGGGGAGCGGCATGAAGGTGGACATCCGCATCGATCCGGCCTGCGGGGAGCCGGCCGTAACCATCACCGCCCCGGCCCTCACCGACGAGATCAAGGCCCTGGCCGCCCGGCTGGAGGGGGGCGCGGCCCTGGTGGGCTGGGACGGGGCCCGGGCGGTGCCCCTGGAGGAGGCGGACATCCTCCGCTGCTATGGGGAGGAGAAGGGGGTCAGGGTGCAGACTCCCGGCGGGGTGTATGATCTGAAGGAGCGGCTCTACGAGCTGGAGGCCCGGCTGGATCGGCACGCCTTCGTGCGCATCTCCCACTCGGAGATCGTCAACCTGCGGAAGATCACCGCCCTGGATCTCTCCCTCACCGGCACCATCCGCATCACCCTGGCCGGTGGGACGGTGTGCTACGCGTCCCGGCGGTATGTCAAGAGGATCAAGGAGGCCCTGGGGCTTTGAGAGGAGGTATTTCCATGCTGTTTGACGACAGGCGGCAGGCTGCCCGCCGGGCCCTGGCCGGGGCCCTGCTGGGGCTGGCGGCCCACGCCCTCCTGGGCCGGCTGGCCGGGGACTTTCCCATTGCCGGCCCGGCTCAGTTTACCGGGTACGGCTTTCTGGACTGCGGCTTTCCCGACGCCCTGGAGGGGTGGGGCATTGCCCTGTCCTTCGCCCTCTTCGCCCTGCTGGGGGCGGAGGTGGGCATCGCCACCCTCCCCTTCGCCGGGGAGGGCCGGGCCCTGGTGCTCCGCACCCTGACCCACTTTGCCCTCACGGCGGCCACCATGGCCCTGTGGGCGGGGCTCACCTTCGACCCGGCGGGGGCGGCGCTGCTGGTCTTTCTGCTGGCCGTGGTCTACGTCCTGGTGTGGCTGGGCCGGTGGGTGGGGTGGTATGTGGAGCTCTCCGCCATCCGGGAGAGGCTGGGCCTCTCCCCCGCCCCCTCCCCGCTCCGCTGGCGGGAGACCCTGCCCTATGTGCCCTTCGCCGCCCTGCTGTGCCTGCTCCTGCCCCTGGTGCTGCGGCTGTGCGACGGCGGGTATGTGCCGGTGCTCTCCGGCCTGCTTTACCCCTACCTTCTGCTGCCCATCGGGGGCTTCTGCTCCGGCCTGTCCCTGGGGAGAAGGCAGGGCTTCTGCCCCCTGTACCCCGCCGCGTGTGTGCTGGGGATTCTGGTGTTCATCCCCCTGGCCCGCCTGTTCTCCAACATGTACGACTGGCCCCTGGTGACCATCGCCCTGGTCTGCTCCCTGGCGGGCAATCTGGCCGGTTCCGCCCTCCGGCGGGTGCGGAAGGGGGGCGCGGGGGCATGAGTTCCTTCGCCTGGTTTTTCGTCAGCTGGTTTCTGTTGCTGGGCGTACCGCTGCTGGCCCTTGGACTCACCCTGGCTCTGGGGCTGGCTCTGCTGGCCGTCAATATGATCGCAAAGCTGACCAAAAAGCTGTTGAGTCGGCGGAAAAATTGGGTGGGCGAGAGATAACGGCGGGCGAACACAGTTCGCCCCTACGGAGACAAGCGGGAGGTGAGGATATGACCCCGGCGGCCCTGGTATGCTGGCTGGTGATCCTGTCCAGCCCGGTTCTGATCCGGCGGCTGGCCCCCGAGCCCGTCCGCCTCAAGCTAAGGATCACGGCCCTCTGGCTGCCCTGGTGCGCGGTGGTGTGTACCCTCCTGCCCGTCCTGATCATGTGGTGGCTGGGAACCGGAGGGATCCTGATTGCCATCTACCTGCTGCCCTTTGGGTGCATGGCCCTGGGGATGGCCCTGGGAAAGCGGCATGGCCTGTGCCCCCTTCTCCCCCTGGCGTGCGCCCTGTGCCTGCTGCCCATTGCGTGGGGCTTCTGCGGCATGACCGGCGCTATCTGCCTGGAGCCGGCGGTCTTTGCCCTGCTGGGCAACGCGGCGGGGGCGTATCCGCGGAAGGACTCCGGAACGTGAGGTGCGTATATGGAAGAACTGCTTTTGCTGCTCTGGTTCGCCCTCTGGCTGGTGGGGCCGTGTGTCCTTCAGCTGGGGGTGCTCCGGCTGACCCGGCGGAGACTCCGCTTCCTGCGGTTGCTCCCGCTGGCGGCGGTGGGGTGGCCGCTGGTCTGCGCTCTGCGGGCCTACCGTGCGGGGGGCCTCTTTGTGGGGCTGAATGTGGCGGCCGCCCTGCTCTATCTGCTCCAGGCCGGGCTGTATCTGGCCGGCTGGGGCCTGGCCTGGGTTCTCTGGAGGGCGGGACTAGGAAAAGCTCGCCAGAGATGATATAATGATCCCATCTTGATGGGAACGAGGGATCCGGATGGGAAAGAACGGTGGAAAATCCATCAGCTACTTTGGGCTGGTGGCCATGGGCATCGGGTGCATGCTGGGCACCAGCTGGCTGCTGCTGACTGGCACGTGGCTGGAGACGGCGGGGGGTCCGCTGAACCTGGTGGTGGCCTTTGTGCTGTGCATCCTCATTGAGCTGCCCTTCGCCTTCGCCTATATGGAGGCCATCCCCATGCTGCCCCTGCCCGGCGGCGAGGTGGTGTACTCCTACGCCGCCTTCGGCAGCCGGGGGGGCTTCGCCGTGGGCTGGGCGGGCATTCTGATGAACACCATCGTGTTCTGCTGGGTGGATCTGGCCGCCGTGTCCCTGCTGGACGAGCTGTTCCCCGCCCTGGGGCGGACGGCGGTGCTCTATCAGGTGGGGGATTTCCCCGTCACCCTGCCCAACCTGATCGTCCAGCTGGCCCTGGCGGGGGCCATCCTGTTCATCCAGCTCAAGGGTGCCAACGTATGCGCCTCCCTGGCTAAAATCGCCACGGTGGTGCTGCTGGTCATGTGCGCCATCGGCCTGGCGGTGTGCTTCACCCACTTCGACCCGGCGGTGTACGCCTCCGACGGGGGGCTGGACTTCGACTTCTCCGGCTCCATGGCCCTGCTGAGTCTGCTGGTGTTCTCGGTGGCCGGGTGGGAGACCGTGTCCAAGGCCGCCGCCGACGCCACCGGCCCCGCCGCCCGCAAGGCCGGGGCGGCGCTGATCACCTGCCTGCTGCTGGTCACCGGCATCCTGTGCCTGGTGTCCACCGCCGTGGCCGGGTGCATGCCCTGGCGGGAGGCGGTGAACCGCACCGCCCCCTTTGCCGACGTGCTGGTGGAGCTCACCGGTGTCCCGGCGGTTCGGGTGCTCTTTCTGGTCACCGCCTTCGTGGGGGCGGTGGGGGTGATGAACTCCACCCTCTACTCCTCCGCCCAGATGCTCTACGGCCTGTCCCGGTTCGGCCTGGTGTCGGAGAAGTTCTCCGCCCTCCACCCCAAATACGGCACACCCGCCCGGTGCATCTGGTTCACCGCCGCCTTTGTGATGCTCACCCCCTTCACCGGCAAGCTGCTCTTCCTCCCCCTCATCAACATCGCCTCCCTGGCCACCGTGGTCATGTGGGTCATGTCCCTGCTGGCGGTGCTGGCCCTCCGAAAAAGCCATCCGGACTGGCACCGGCCGGTGTCCATGCCCGGCGGCCGGATCACCGCGGTGTGCGGCATCCTCGCGTCGGTGTTCCTGGCGGGCAACCTGCTGGTGCCATTCAGCCCCGGCGCCCTCAGCCCCCTGGAGTACGCCCTGGCCGCCGCCCTGGCGGTGCTGGGGATGGTTCTCTACCACTTCCGGGACCGCACCCTCTCCGACGCCCAGCGTGCCCAGCGCATCCTGGGCGGCCGGGAGAAAACCCCTTAAACCCATCTACAGGATTCCCCAAAAACGGGCGGGCCGGTCATTTGACCGGCCCGCCTTTGCATCTTGTCAGGTGATGGATCTGCCCAGCTCGTAGGCGGCCTGGAGCTCCGGCTTGCCGTCGATGTCGCCCGCGTCCATGTTGCCCCCGGCCAGTACGTGGCCCAGGTTTTTCCACCGCAGGTGCTCCATCAGGTGGTCGTAGTAGGTGCGCACATCCTCGAATCCGCTCCCCTCCGCCGCCATCAGCAGGCAGGAGGCCCTGTCATGGCCCCGCAGCAGGTTGCCGTCCCCCTCCTCCAGGGCGAAGAGCCGGTCCACCGCCGTGCGAAGCTGGCCGCTCAGGTTCCAGTAGTACAGGGGGGAGGCCAGCACCACCACGTGGCAGTCCTTCACTGCCGGATAAATTTTGTCCATATCGTCCCGCTGCACGCAGGGACAGTCCCGGCCGCTGTGGCCGCCGAAGCAGCCCTTGCAGCCGTGGATCTCCATGCCGTCCAGGAAGAACTCGGTCACGGTATGGCCCGCCTCCTCCGCGCCCCGGGTGAATTCCCGCACCAGGGCGGAGGTGTTGCCCTTTTTCCGGGGGCTGCCGTTGAGTACCACAATCTGCTTGCCCATTTCTGAGACCTCCCGTCAGATCTTCTCCGCCAAAGCCGCCGCCTGGGCGCAGCCGTCGGTCTTGTCCACGTCACCCACATTGAGCACGCCGGGCACCAGCACCTCGCCCACCATCTTCCACTTGTTCAGGGCCGCCGTGCGCTCCATGGGGATGCGCACCCCGTCCAGCACGGTGAGATCCTCCTCCTCACAGCAGGCGATGAGGGCGCACTCCTTGCCGGCGATGTCCTTGCCGCCTACCACCAGAGAGTAGATGCGGTCGATGACCCCCTTGATCTGGGCCGGGATGGAGTACCAGTACACCGGCATGGTGAACACAATGGCGTCGGCCGCCAGGATGGCGGGGGCGATGGTGTTGAAGTCGTCGTCAAAGGAGCAGGCTTTCCCCGTCTTGAAGCAGGTCTCGCAGGCGTGGCAGCCGCCGATGTTCAGGAACGCCGCGTCAAAGCGCGTCACGGTGTGGCCCTTGGCCTGGGCGGCCTGGATGAATGCGTCGGTCATGGCGAAGCTGTTGCC
>NZ_JAHZDL010000096.1:0-8662 GCF_019422385.1 Flavonifractor sp. | reverse complement strand
CTCCAGCAGGAACATCCAGGAGTAGGTGCGCAGCAGGAAGTTCATCCACATGGGCAGCATGATGAGCATGTTGGCCACCCGCCGGAAGCCTGGGGGCGTGCGGGTCAGCAGGTAGGCCGCCGGGTAGCCGATCAGGATGCAGATTACCGTGGCGATGGCGGCCAGCAGGAAGGAGCGGGCGAACACGGCGGCGTACCCCGCCATGCCCGCGAAGTTCTCCAGGGTGGGAACCCAGGCGCCGCCTGCCAGCTCCTTGGTGAAGGCATACACCACCACCACAATGAGGGGGATTACCACAAACAGGGCCATCCACAGCACATAGGGCGCGGAGAGCCAGGAAAGCCGTCTATTCTTCATCGCCGTCCTCCGCCTCCAGCCGATCCTCGTTGAGCTCGTCGTACTCGGAGGAATAGGAGCTGTAGTCGCCGAACATGCCGGAATAGGCGCTCTTCTTCATGATGTGGAAGCCGTCGGGGTCGATCTTCACCCCAATCCTGGCCCCTACGGGGGAGAAGTCGGTGGTCTGGATGAGCCACTTGAAGCCCCGGAAGTCCACGATGATGTCGTAGTGCATGCCCTTGAAGGTGACCTCGGTGACGGTGCCGGTGAGCTGGCCCTGCTCCTCGGGGACAATGTCGATGTCCTCGGGCCGGATCACCACGTCCACCGGCTCGTTGGGGGCGAAGCCGCCGTCCAGGCAGGGGAACTTCTTGCCGTACATGCCCACCACCTTGTCCTCGTGCATGATGCCGTCGATGATGTTGGACTCGCCGATGAAGTCGGCCACGAAGGCGTTTTTGGGCTCGTTATAGATGTCCTCGGGTGTGCCGATCTGCTGGATCTTGCCGCCGTTCATCACCACCACCGTGTCGGACATGGTGAGGGCCTCCTCCTGGTCGTGGGTGACGTAGATGAAGGTGATACCCACCTGCTGCTGGATGCGCTTGAGCTCGATCTGCATATCCTTGCGCAGCTTGAGATCCAGGGCGCCCAGCGGCTCGTCCAGCAGCAGCACCTGGGGCCGGTTGACGATGGCCCGGGCGATGGCCACCCGCTGCTGCTGCCCGCCGGAGAGGGAGTTCACCGACCGCTTGCCGTAGCCGGCCAGGTTCACCAGGGCCAGGGCCTCCTCCACCCGGGTTTTGAGCTCCGCCTCGGGCACCTTCTGAATCCGCAGGCCGAAGGCCACGTTCTCAAAGATATTCATGTGGGTGAACAGGGCGTACTTCTGAAAGACGGTATTGACCTTCCGCTTATGGGGCGGAACGTCATTAATCCTCACGCCGTCGAAGAACACATCGCCGGAGGTGGGCTTCTGAAAGCCGCCGATGATACGAAGTGTCGTGGTCTTGCCACACCCGGAGGGGCCAAGCAGCGTGAGGAATTCCTTGTCATTGATATAAAGGTTGATGTGGTCCAGAATGACGTCGTCGTCAAATTTCATGAAGCAATCCGACAGGCGGATCAGTTCCTTGGACATGTATCCTCCCCCATTTCAAAATGGTAGTAAAGGGCGTACCCAAACCGGCGGTTGGGTACGCCCTCATTGCGAAACAAATCATATATGCTCCGGCGAAAAATGTCAATAAGAAAATCGAAAATTTTCAGGGATTTTACGGGACGGGCCTCCCGGGGGCCCCGGAGGGGAAATATTCCTCGGCAAAGTCCACCTTTTCCACGGTGAACACCCTGCCCCGCAGGTACTCCAGCACCCCGGCATCCGTGGGGAAGGTAAACTCCAGCTTATAGGAGTAGAGGGCCTGGAAGGAGCGGCCGTAGCGCCTGTTGTCCCGCTCCCGGCCGTACTTGCCGTCCCCCAGCAGGGGGTGGCCGGCGGCGGCGAACTGGGCGCGGATCTGGTGGGTGCGGCCGGTGAGCAGCTCACACTCCACCAGGGACAGCCCCCCGGCGGTGCGGAGGGTCTTATATAAGGTAGCGGCGCTCTTGCCGCCGGGCACGGGGCGGGAGTATACCTTCACCTGGGCCTTGTCCTCGTCCTTGAGCAGGAAGCCCTCCAGCTTCCCCTGGGGCGGGCTCATGCGGCCGTGGATGACGGCCAGGTAGTATTTGGCGATCTCCCGGTCGCGGATCTTCTGGTTGAGCACCCGCAGGGTCTCGGCGTTCTTGGCGGCCATGACGATGCCGCCGGTATTCCGGTCGATGCGGTTGCACAGGGCGGGGGCGAAGGCGTGCTCATCCCGGGGGTTCCACTCCTTCTTCTGATAGAGGTAGGCCTGGATGTGGGTGATCAGGGTGTTGACCTTCTCGTGCTCATCGGCGTGGCAGAGCAGGCCGGGCCGCTTGTCCAGCAGCATCAGGTTTTCATCCTCGTAGACGATCTCCAGCCGGGGCCTGAACACCGAGAGGAAGGCGTTGTCCTCCCGGGGCTGGTCGAAGAACTCGTCGTTGATGTACAGCTGGAGCACATCCCCCTCCCGCAGCCGCACGTCCCGCTGGGAGCCCTTGCCGTTCACCTTCACCCGCTTGAGGCGGATGTACTTCTGGGCCAGGGGGCCGGGGAGCAGGGGGAGGGTCTTGGCCAGCCAGCGATCCAGCCGCTGCCCGGCGTCGTTTTTTCCGATGGTAAACTCTCTCATTGAGCCGCCTCACGTCGTAAGATAGATTGGATTTCAGTTCAGTATACCACAAGCGGGGGCGGCAGGGAAGGGGGGAAAGCACTTGCATCTTTCACCGGAATTATGCTATGATAATTTACAAGACTTTGTCTCATACACATGATGTTAGACAAAAAAGAGGCCCGTAAAGGAATACCGCCTGCTGGAGTTTGCAAAAATGCGGATTTTCAGAAAAAAGTATTTGACATTGGGCCCCGGTTTCTGTATAATGTCTGCTGTGCCATTATGTGAGGTGTACCATGCGACTGGATCTGCGACCCATCCTTCATGTTCCCGGCGCGTCCCTGCCCTTTGACTTCACCCTGGATCTGTCCGGGCTGGATTTCTATGGGGAGCGCCCCTTTGCCCACCCTGTCCGGATCACCGGCGCGGTGCGCAATATGGCGGACGCCCTGCTTCTGGAGGGGAGTGCGGAGACCACGCTGGAGCTGGTGTGCGACCGCTGTCTCAAGCCCTTCCGGCAGGAGATGCATCTGCCGGTGTCCACCCTGCTGGCCGAGACCCTGGAGGACGAGGAGAACGACGAGATCGTCCTGCTGGACAACGGCGAGGTGGATCTGGACGAGGTGTTCACCACCGCGGCGGTGCTGAACATGGACGCCAAGCATGTGTGCTCCGAGGACTGTAAGGGGCTGTGCCCCACCTGCGGCGCGGATCTCAACGAGGGATCCTGCGGCTGCAAGCCTGAACGTGATCCACGTTTTGCTGCCCTTGCGCAGCTGTTGGATAAAGAGAATGAGTAAGTTTTGCCCGGCCAGGGCATGAACCTAAGGAGGTGTCATACATGGCAGTCCCTAAGAGTAAAGTGTCCAAGCAGCGCCGGAATAAGCGCCGCAGCTCCGTGTGGAAGCTGGAGACTCCTGGCGTTACCACCTGCCCCAAGTGCGGTGCGTTCCGTCTGCCCCACCGGATGTGCAAGAACTGCATGACCTATAACGGCCACGAGTTCGGCAAGGTGGAGGCCCCCGCCGAGGCGAAGTAAATAGGCGAAAAGAAGAGGGGACTTTGCCCCTCTTTCTTTTTGCCCGGAAATAGGGTACAATAAGAAGCGCGGAGGCGCCCGGGAGCAGGACAACAGCGAACCACGCAGACCGAAAAACAGGCCGGCCGAAGGCCGGCGGCATTTTCGGCGGAGTGGTGAGCAGTTGTCCGTGGCGGAGGGCGCGCAGCGAGACAGCAAGAAGCGCGGAGGCGCCCGGGAGCAGGACAGCGTCGCCGCAAGCTCCAGATCGTTCGCTTCGCCGTAAGCGGCAAAGCTCATTCCTTCCGCTGCGGCTCCTTTCCCCACCGAACCCGCTGCGCTGGGCTTCGGCGGGGGCCCCATGGCGCGGAGGCGCCCGGGAGCAGGCGGATAAGACCCGGAGCAAGGGCGAGCGGCGAACCGCGCAGCGCGGCATCTCACAGGTGCGGATATCATCCGCCCAGGCAAGAAGGAGGCCGGGGCCATGAGCCTGACCAAAATTCAATCGGTGGATCCCCACAGTCCGGCCCGCCGGGCGGGCGTGCGGCCGGGGGAGATCCTGACCCACATCAACGGCCGCCCCATCGCGGATGTGCTGGACTATAAATTCTACTCCTACGATCCCCGGCTGGAGCTGACTCTGGCGGAGGAGGACGGCCGCACCCGCACCGTGCGGGTGCGCAAGGACGAGGGGGAGGAGCTGGGCCTCAACTTTGAGACCTATCTCATGGACCGGGCCCGCTCCTGCGCCAACCGGTGCATCTTCTGCTTTGTGGATCAGATGCCCCCCGGCATGCGGGAGACCCTCTATTTTAAGGATGACGACGCCCGGCTGTCCTTCCTCATGGGCAACTATATCACCCTGACCAACCTGTCCCGCCGGGAGATCGACCGCATCTGCGAGCTGCGCATCTCCCCCATCAACATCTCGGTTCACGCCACCGACCCGGCCCTGCGGGAGGCCATGCTGAAGCACCGCCGGGCGGGGGAGTGCCTGGACATCATGGGACGCTTCGCCGCCGCGGGCATTGAGATGAACTGCCAGATCGTCTCCTGTCCCGGCGTCAACGACGGCCCCGCCCTGGCGCGCACCCTGGCAGATCTGGGGGCGCTGCACCCGGCGGTGGAGAGCGTGGCGGTGGTGCCGGTGGGCCTGACCAAATACCGGGAGGGGCTGTGCCATATCGAGCCCTACACCCCGGCCCAGGCCGCAGCCCTGATCGACCAGGTGGAGGCCTTCGCCGCCGCCTTCCTGGAGAAGCACGGCACCAGCCTGGCCTGGTGCTCCGACGAGTTCTATCTCATCGCCGGCCGGGAACTGCCGGAGAAGGCCTACTACGAGGACATGAACCAGCTGGAGAACGGCGTGGGCATGCTGCGCCTGCTCCAGAGTCAGGCGGAGCTGGCGGCAGACGACGCGGAGCTGGCCGCCCTGGCGCCGCCCCCCTTCTCCATCGCCACCGGCGTGTCGGCGGCCCCCTTTTTGCAGAAAATTGTTGACACCTGCCGGGAAACATGTGCTAATATAGACGGATCGGTCTATCCCATTGTGAACCACTTCTTTGGGGAGACCATCACCGTCTCCGGCCTGATCACCGGCGGGGATCTGATCGACCAGCTCCGGGGAAAGGAGCTTGGGGAGCGGCTGCTCATCCCCTCCAACATGCTGCGGGCGGGGGAGCGGGTGTTCCTGGACGACGTGACCGTGGAGCAGGTGGAGGAGACCCTGGGCGTCCCCGTCTGCCCGGTGGACGCCGAGAGCGGCTTCGACCTGGTGGACGCCATGTTCGGGCGGAGCCCGGAGCCGCCGGAATATACCCTGCCGCCGGAGGCGGAATACTATCGTTACAATCCGTGACAGAGAGGGAGCGTGATAGAGCATGAAGCCCTTAGTTGCCATCGTGGGACGGCCGAATGTGGGCAAGTCCATGCTGTTCAATAAGCTGGTGGGCCAGCGGCTGTCCATCGTGGAGGACACCCCCGGCGTCACCCGGGACCGGCTGTACGCCGAGGCGGAGTGGCGGAACCGGAAGTTCGACCTGGTGGACACCGGCGGCATCGAGCCCTCCGCCGACAGCGAGATCCTGGCCTTCATGCGCCAGCAGGCGGAGATCGCCATCGACCATGCCACGGTGATCGTGTTCCTGTGCGACATCAAGACCGGCCTGACCGCCTCCGACCAGGAGGTGGCCAACATGCTGCTGCGCTCCGGCAAGCCGGTGGTGCTGGCGGTGAACAAGATGGATCAGGTGGGCATGACCAACCCGGACATCTATGAGTTCTACAACCTGGGCCTGGGCGATCCCATCGCCGTCTCCGCCGTCCACGGCCATGGCACCGGCGATCTGCTGGACGAATGCTTCCGGTACTTCCCCCCCGAGGATGAGGAGGAAGAGGAGGACGACGTGATCAAGGTGGCGGTGATCGGCAAGCCCAACGTGGGCAAGTCCTCCCTGGTCAACCGGATTCTGGGGGAGGAGCGGGTGATCGTCAGCGACATGGCGGGCACCACCCGGGACGCGGTGGACAGCTACTTTGAGAACGCCAAGGGCAAGTACCTGTTCATCGACACCGCCGGCATGCGCAAGAAGGCCAAGGTGGACGACCGTATTGAGAAGTTCTCCGTCCTCCGGGCCACCATGGCCATCGAGCGGTGCGACGTGTGCCTCATCATGATTGACGCGGGCGAGGGGGTCACCGAGCAGGACACCAAGGTGGCGGGCCTGGCCCACGAGGCGGGCAAGGCCTGCATCATCGTGGTCAACAAGTGGGACGCCATCGAGAAGGACGACAAGACCATGGACCGGATGCGCCAGGATGTGCGGCGGGATCTGGCCTACATGACCTACGCCCCCATCGTGTTCATCTCCGCCCTGACGGGCCAGCGGGTGGACCGGCTCTTTGATCTGATCAACTACGTCTCCGATCAGGCGGCCATGCGCATCACCACCGGCATGCTCAACACCGTGCTGGCCGACGCCACCGCACGGGTGCAGCCCCCCACCGACAAGGGCCGCCGACTGAAGATCTACTATATGACCCAGATCGGCGTCAAGCCCCCCCACTTCGTCTGCTTCTGCAACGACGCCAAGCTGTTCCACTTCTCCTATCAGCGGTATCTGGAGAACCAGATCCGCGCCACCTTCGGTCTGGAGGGCACGCCCATCAAGCTGACCATCCGGCAGAAGAGCGATAAGGAGGGATAGATATGCCCGGTATGACATGGGCGGATCTGGCGCCGTGGATGCTGTCTGATCTGCTCCTGCCCTTGGTGATCGTGGCGGTGGCAGCCTACTTCTGCGGCTGCTTCAACGGCGCGGTGATCGTGTCCAAGTATATCCTGCGGGACGACGTGCGCACCCACGGCAGCGGCAATGCCGGCCTGACCAACTTTTACCGCACCTTCGGCGGCCCGCTGACCTTTGCGGTCATTCTCACCGATGTGCTCAAGGCCGTCGTGGCCGTGTGGGTGGGTATCCTGGTGGCGCGGTACTGGGACGGCGGCTTTTGGAAGCAGGAGGCCATTGTGGTGGCATACAGCAAGTACTGGGCCGGCACCTTCTGCCTGCTGGGCCACATGTTCCCCTGCATGTTCCATTTCAAGGGCGGCAAGGGCATCCTGTCCGGCGGCACCATCGCCATCATGATCGACTGGCGCATCGCTCTGGTGGTGTGGGGCGGCTTCCTGGTGCTGGCGGTGCTCACCCGCTGGGTGTCCCTGGGCTCCATCTGGGCCGGGGCCTCCTTCCCCTTCGCCACCTGGTTCGTATATCACGACTGGATTCTGCTGCTCCTGGGTATTTTCATCGGCGGCCTGATTGTCTGGAAGCACCGGGGCAATTTGAAGCGGATCCTCAGCGGCACCGAGTCCAGGTTCAGCCTGCACCACAAGAAAGATGAGGGGGCATCCAAACCATGAAAATCGCGGTGATGGGCAGCGGCGGCTGGGGCACGGCCCTGGCCCTGGTGCTGCTGGAGAACGGGCACGATGTGACCCTGTGGTCTTATACGGAGGCGGAGTCCGCCGTCCTGCGGGAGCGGCGGGAGAACCCCATGCTCAAGGGGGTGTCCCTGCCCGAGGGGCTGAAGCTGACCTCCGATCCCGCCTGCGCATCGGGCTGCGGGGCGGTGGTGCTGGCCACCCCGTCCTTTGCCGTGCGCACCACGGCCCGCACTCTGGCCCCCCTGCTGGAGCCGGGCGCGGTGCTGGTGTCGGTGTCCAAGGGCATTGAGAAGGACACCTCCCTCACCCTCACCGAGTCCATCGCCCAGGAGGTGGGGGAGGGCCATCCCATCGTGGCCCTGTCCGGCCCCTCCCACGCTGAGGAGGTGGGCCGGGGCGTGCCCACGGTGGTGGTGTCCGCCTCCAAAGACAAGACGGCCGCCGAGCTGGTGCAGGATCTGTTCATGAACGAGCGCTTCCGCGTGTACGCCTCCGACGACGTGGTGGGGGTGGAGCTGGGGGCGGCCCTGAAGAACGTAATTGCCCTGTGTGCCGGCATCTGCGACGGCATGGGCTTCGGCGACAACACCAAGGCGGCCCTCATGACCCGGGGCCTCACCGAGATCGCCCGGCTGGGCGTGGCCCTGGGTGGGCGGCGGGAGACCTTCGCCGGCCTGTCCGGCGTGGGGGATCTGATTGTCACCTGCACCTCCATGCACTCCCGCAACCGCCGCTGCGGCATCCTGATCGGCCAGGGCACGCCGGTGGACGAGGCGGTGAAGGAGATCGGCGCGGTGGTGGAGGGCTACTATGCCGCCGCCACGGCCAAGGCCCTGGCCGATAAGTCCGGGGTGGAGATGCCCATCACCGAGGCGGCCTACCAGGTGCTCTATCAGGACAAGAAGCCCAGGGCCGTCATCAAGGAACTGATGACCCGGGCGCGCAAGCACGAGCTGGAGGACAGCTGGGTCTGAGCCCCAGAAAAAAAGAAAGAAAAATTGAAAAAAAGGCTTGCATCTCGCCGCGGAATGTGGTAATATAATCAAGCCGTCTGAAACGGGCGGCTGTTTCCGGGTGTGGCGAAGTTTGGTATCGCGCTTGAATGGGGTTCAAGAGGCCGCT
>NZ_JAHZDL010000095.1:0-8668 GCF_019422385.1 Flavonifractor sp. | reverse complement strand
ATATCTATGGAGGAAACTGTTACTTTGTCAACGGACCCAATTTGAGGGGAGTTTCCGGCGGCGCGGGGTTTTAGGGGCGGAGCCCCTGAACGGCGGCATTTTGCTGTCAAAATGCCATGCTGGCGCGGACAGCGGCGTAAACGCCGCTGTCACCGAGCCGGGGCCGTTTTCCGATGGATGGGCTTCTTTGGCCCCTTCCGGGCGGTGTCCGGTTTGGGAACAGGCTCCCGGTTCTGGCTTTGGTTTCGCGGGATGGTATGTAACGTCTGCTTCATCTCGGATTCCTCCTCTTGGGGTATATCAGATTGAGGTGTATCTGGAGTGTCAGGGGAAGGCGCCGCCTCTGCCGGAAAAAGGTCATCGTCCAAAAAGGAAAGCAGTTCCTCCAAACGCTCCTCCGCCGTGACCTCTACGGTATAGCCGGGAAGAAGGACTCCGTTGACGCAGAAACGGCCCTTCTGGTTCTTTTGGATGGGCGGTGAAATTTCCGTAAACAGATGGGAATAGGCTTTGATCCGGCCCTGTAAGTATCGGTCCAGCTCATCCCTTGAGGCAAAGATCTTATCCCGCTGCCCGCCGAACTGCCAGCCGGAGCCGGTGAGGTCCGGGGTTGGATGCTGAAGGGTGTTATAATGGATCTGCCATGATAATTTGTAGTTGATCACATCTCCATTTAGCTTTTTGTTTTCCTCTATCCTGTAGGACATCTTGTAGACCATGTTGCTCAATTCCTGCCAACCGGCTTGATTGGTTTTCCATTGGTTGGACGTATGCTCAACCGGCAAGGCACGCAGATATTCCCTGGCCTTGCGGAGCGCGACAGTTTCAGCTGCTTGCTTCTTCCACTCGTCCTCTATGCTGAAAAACCTGGAGAAGATGGCTTCCTCCCGCTTCACGCTGGCCGCCTCCATGGCGGCTAATTCCTCCTGCGGCAGTTGGATCAGTTCCATAATGCGGTCTGTCTTTTTGTCGAAATAGTAGTGGGCGGACACCTCGATCTTCCATCCCGGGGTAATATGGGTGTATGCCATGGCGCCCTCCTACCGCGCCATAGCCATGTTCCGCTTGCGCAGCGGAGTTTTCTTGGCGGCAGGGCGTGCGGCCCTGGCCGGAGGCGGTTCCCGCTCCTGTTTGACCTCCGGTGGAGTCTGCGCGGAGGCCGGCTTGGGGACCAGTACAGCGGGCTGCTCTTCTTCCAGAAGGGGTTCCGGCTCGGGGGCGGCATCTTTCTCTGGAGGGGCCGCAACAAGGTCGCCGTCCTCCAGACAGTCCAGCAGGGTCTCCAAGGTGACCGGCTCTTTTTGTGGTGACGGCGGCATGAGGGAGTAGCCTTGCAGGAGCTGGCCGTTGACACAGAACAGGTCTTTGGCCTCGGCTGGGACAGGCGGGGAGAGGGTCTCGAAGCAGCTGCCGTACTGGTCAAACTTGCTCTGAATATACCTCTGGGCCCCCTCCAACGTCTTATATTTCTTACTCCCCTCGTACTCGATGCGCTCTCTGGGACTCCGGGTGTAGCCCCAGTATCCTTGGGAGAGGCCGGGGGCTGTATAAGAGAGCTCCCAGGTCAATTTCCACTCATTTCCGCATCTGACGATTTGAAAGGTCATTTTGTAGACCAGATTGCTGATCTCCCAGGAGCCGTCCTTGCGCCGCTTCCACTCGTTGCCGGTGTGCGTCACCTCCGGCGTTCTCAGGTACTCGATTGCCTTTTGCAGCAGGAGCGTTTGGGCCCCATGCTGATCCCAGGCGGTGATGGCCTTTTTCATTTCCTCAAAGACTTTTTTCTCCTCCGCCTGGCTGGCCTTCAGCTGCTTCACCAGGTCTTTGATGGGGACATCGAGGAATGGTTTGAAGTCGGCCCTGTCGCCCCGGTAATTGATCTGCCGCCGGACCTCCAGGTAGGATCCTTCCCGGAGATAGCCTTCACTGGGGCCAATTTCATAAAAATTTTTCCTTCCCATAGGCCATGCGCACCTCCTATCTGACCGGGCCCCGGCGAGGCGCCCGTTTTGTGCGGGCGGCACAGTGGTGAGGAACGGCCTGCCTGGGCGGCTGGTAATTGGGATCCAGGTATTTGGCCTCAAACTCCGCCGCTGTCAGACGCTCCAATCCTTGGCGCTCGTCAAAGTCACCGGGAGCCAGGTCCACATAGCCGCCGGGCGACAGGGGAAGGGGGCTGGCGGTGAGCACGGTACCGAAGTGCTCCGATGTGACGTGCCGTCCCAGCAGACGGGGCTGGCCCCAGTCCTCCGGGTTTGTCTGCATTTCATAGAGGTACATCCGGGAGGGGACAGTGGCCCGGTCCACCCGATGGGTGGTGAATAAACCGGGCACGGTCAGGATCTCCACGGCTTCAAACCGTTCTGTGCTTGCGTTGATGGGGTTCATACTGCCTCCTATCTCCCCTCAATTTGAGGGGACTTTTTAGGCCGGGGGCCCCGGCGGGAAACGAAGGGGATATCCTCCGCCAGCCGATACCGCCCGGCCAGCTGCTCCGGAGTTACACGGTCACCGAAGGTATAATTGCTGATACCCACACATTGGGTCAACCGCCGGCTGGGCGGAATCCTGTTATTGTCCTCCCACCGGCCGACAACCTGGGCCTGTGCCTTCATGGTGCGGCGCACATCCGGGTTATCGCGGGCCGGACGCAGCTCGTACGCATATATTTGCTCCGGTGTGAGCGGAAAGCGATAAATCACCTCGCCCCAGGCCCGGTACGCGCCGTGTTCCACACTGATCCGGTCATCATAGTTCAGAAAGCCCACCAGAGGATTATCCGCATCCTTGGGGTAGGTCCCGATATCCACGGGCCGCTGGGTGGAGTAGTAGCGATAAAGTTCCTGCTGTTTCATGCCGCTTCCCTCCCTGTGTTGTCTTTTCAATCGCTGGATGGCATTGTGTATCTCCCCTTAACTTGAGGGGAATCTGTGCAAAAAAGAGCGCCCCGTTTGGGGCGTGTACCAGTTCAGACGGAGAGAGCCCATCCGGCTTCAGACAAGGCGGAGAAGTACGCATAGGTTTCTGGTGTGAGACGCTTCATCTGCTCCACTTTTTTCTCATGGCTGGAATAGGCCAAATAGTAGGCAAAGTATTCCGCAAAATACTCTCTGGGGGTGGTCAGGGCATACTCTCTCAGAAAGGTCGATGCCGCAGGTGCTTCCCGTTCAAAGAAGCGCTCATTTTCTGAGGGGCGTTGCAGGACGTAGTCCAGGAAGTGCCCGAACTCATGGAGGGTCGATTCGGCCTCGGACACATAGATTCGTTTCGCACTGTAGACTGTCGCTCCGGTGCAGCTCGCTCCATTTTGTTCACTCAACTGGGACAAGTATGGGAAATTCACCGTATAAGTCCAGCCCATATCCTCAAATACCTTCAATATGGCTTCAGGCACCCGGCAGAGCTCCAGTAGGTATCCGTTCATGTTGACGCCCGTATCGTTTTGAATTGGCAGCTCTGCAAGCATGGGAGGCTCATCTACCTCCAACTCCCGGGTCAGCAGCGCATGGAGGAGCGCGGCGCTCTCCTCCAGCGTAACCAATTCCAGCGGCTCGGCATCCGCTGGACACAGCCCCAGCTCCGCGCCAACCCGCAGGCAGTTTTCATAGACAGAGAGGGACTCTCCGTCCGGATAGAGGGAATAGTCGTAGAGGGGCAGCCCGGCGGCCGCAAAAGCGCTCTGGAACAAAGCGCCCCGGCATAAATAGAGGTCCGGTGCCGTCACCATACCGGTAGACAGCCAACCCCGGCGGAACGCCTCTGTCAGACAGGAGAACTCCTTTTTATCTCCTCCGGAGGAATACGCTCCGCACAGCATGGCGGCCCACTGCCTGGAGGTTATAAACTGCTCTGAAGGATCCAACCCGGTATCGGCTCCCGACGGGTATGTAATGGTTTCACGCCGTCCTGGCTCTGCCTGCCAAGCGGCGGAGCCGGTCGCCGCAAAGGCCGGGACGGACAAGACAAGAACAAGAGCCAGCGCCGAGGCTCTGAGTAAAATCCGATAAAGACGGTGGTACATGGTCTGCTATCCTTTCATATTGTCAATCAGCGTGTTTGCAGCTTTGGGACACTTTTAGAAGTCTGTCTCCGCTGGTGCTTGAAGGCGGGCTCCGGGGACGGACGATCCAGGCATTGGCTCTCAATGCCGCCGATCAGCTCGGCGGCGGTGCTGCGGATACAATCCAGAGAGGCCCGCAGTTCCCTCTGTTCTTTACCGCTGCTCCACCCGGCGATGTAGCCGAAGGAGTAATCCCCAGTATCCAGGCCCAGGTATTGGCAGACGGTGTAGGCCACGCTCTCCGCCTCCACCTCGCGGGTTGGGCGGCCCTTCTCGTGGGCTCCCACGATGATCCCGCCCTCTACCGGGAGGGCGTGCAGCTTGGCATGGGCGATTTCATGGATAAGGGTCTTGACTGTCTGGGCCTGGCTCATGCCGGGGCTGAGGGTAATCCTCGCCTCCAAGTGGTGGTAGGCCCCGTGGACGCCGCGGGGCAACGCCCCTTCGGCAACTGGGACAGGGGAGAGGGTTTTCAGTGTGGACAGCAGCTTTTCATAGCCCTCCACGGTGCCGGTCAGGGCCTCTACCCCCAGGCTGGGGATCTCCCGGCCCTCTGTTTGGCTGATATCAAATACTGTGGCCGTCTTAAAGCCGGTTTTCCGCACCCACTTTTGTTCTTTGGTGGTCTGGCCGTCTGAGCCTATCTCTTCCACCATCTCCCGTGTCCAGTAGGGGCAGGGGGCCAAGATGGTGATTCCGGTCTCGCCCGCTTTGACATGGCGGCCGTATTTTCGCTTCCAGTCCCCATAGCCCGCCACCATGGAGAAGTGCGGGCACTGGAGCTTGATCAGCAGAATATTGCCGTAGCTGTATTGGTGCAGCTTGGAAATAGCCCGAAGGTAGGCCGCATACTGGTCACTCTGAAACAGGTCTGTGATACCGGCCTCCAGTTTGTCTGTCCATTTCCGCACGCGCTCCATGTGCTCCTGAAAATCCATAGCATCACCTCCGGACGGAAACTCCCCTCAAATTGAGGGGAATTTCCGATAAAAAAAGAGCGCCCAGGTCTGGGCGCGTCATCGGTTCATTCCGGGGTCCCGGTTCCGCCTCCGGGGTTTCCAGTCCGGGTGGCCGGGAGGGAGTTCCTCACGCAGTTCTTCCGCCCGCTGCTTCATGTTCCTCCGGGCAGATTCTTCATCCCCAAAGTAGCGGCCATAGTTATAGCCCCGGAAATTATCATAGGCATAACACTTCCATGTGACATAGGGTGACACTTCCGTGGGGCTGTAGCCCAGCACCACCTCCGTATCGCCTACCCGCTGGCTGTCGATGATCTCGTAGCTTTGACACATCCGTTTCTCTGCCATAACTCTCACCTCGCCGGTTCATCCGGCTTTTTCACGCCTTTTTTGGCAGCGGCTTTGGCTTGCTGCTCCTGGCGTTCTTTCGCCATCTGCCGCAGTTTCAGCGCTTCAAAAATACCCTGTTTGGCGTCAGGCACGGTCGTCCTCTTATCCGGGAAGTAGGGCCTCAGATCCTCCTCCAGGAGAATCACCTTCAGCGGCGGCATTTCCTCCCGCTTGGTGGGAGCTACCGCCTGCTCGATTTTCTCGGTGGTCAGTTTGCCGGCTTTGCTCTCTTCCTTCAGCGCCTTGGCCTTGTTGCCGGAGGGCACCTTGTCCTCCTTCTGGATGGCGTCTGCCAGCACTTTCTGCTCCGCAGGCTTCATCTGGGCAATATCCGCCCCGGTATTGACCGGGATCTTCCCGCTATCCACCATGTCCTGGAGTTCCGGGACCAGCTTATTCAGCGCCTTATAGCGCTGGATGGTGGCCGGGCTCTCACCCACCTTCTGGGCCAGTTCTTCGTCGGCGTTCATGCGCTTGATCCCCATAGCCTCGTCCTGTGCGATCTCTTCCTTGGTACGGCGGCCCATCTTTCGCTTCATGGCCTCCGTCCGCATCTTATAGGCCCGAGCCTTCTCCATGGGAGTGATCTCCTCCCGCTTCAGGTTGGCGTCCACCATGGAGATAATGGCCTCGTCCCGGTCTAAATTACGGACGATAACGGGAATGGTTTCGACCCCGGCTAACTGGCAGGCGTGCAGACGACGGTGGCCGGAGACCATCTCGTACCCACCGTCCTTATGGGGGATGACTACAGCGGGTTCCAGGACACCGAACTTCTTGATACTGTCTACCAGCTCATCCATGTCCTTATCATCCCGGACGCTGAAGGGGTGCCCCTCAAAGGGCCGGATATTCGTCACTTTCATAGTGGTGACAGTCTCCGGCTGGCCCTCCTTGGTCAGTGGGATTTTCAGATCCTGTGGCAGTTCATCCTCATGAGGCTTTTCGTCGGGGGCGTCCGTGGCTTTTTCGGTCTTGGCGGGCTCCTTCGGAGGATAAGGGACCAGCTTGCCGGGGATCGGTATGAGCGGCTTCTCCCGGTGCCCCTTGCGGTACTCGTTAGCCTGGGTCAGGGTCATTTCATACACATCCGCCCGGACCTCTAACGTTCCAGCCTGCTCCAGCGCCTTGCAGCGATGGAAGCCGTCTACCAGCTGGAACTCGCCCTCTTTCTCACTCTGGCGGAGAATGATGGGCTTTTGCAGGCCGTTTTTCTTAATATCTGCAATCAGGCCGCTGTAATCCTTCCGGGGCTCGTCCTTGACGTAGGTGCCGGGCAGAGGTTTGATTTTGGAGAGGGCTACGAAGCGATGTTCAGGCCCCTTGTCGGGCTGTTTCTGATCCGGCCCGTTTTCTTCAGGGACCCCTTTCTCAGCCTTGGGCTTGGCAGGCTCCTCTTTTGGGGGCTTAGGAGATTCAGAGCCCTTCTTTTTCTCAGTGGCGGGCTTAATTGGACTATCCGCCGAGGTCTTGGAGGGCTCCTGTTTTTTCGTCTTACCGGCAGGTTTGGCAGGGGTATCCGCAGGGGCCTTGGGGGCCTCTGGGCCTTTCTTCTCGCTGGTGGGTTTGGCGGGGGAGTCCGCAGGGGGCTTGGAGAGACCAGGCTCTTTTTTCTCGTCCGCGGGCTTGGCGGGGGCATTTGCAGGTATTTCGGGTGCCGCCTGATCCCGCTTTTTCTCCGGTGCCGTCGGCTCCGGGACTTGGATTCCGGGCGGAGGCGGAGGGGCAGGCTTTTTATCCGCCGGCGGCGTACCGGGTACTGGGGCTCGGAACGCTCCGATCAGAGGATTTTTCTTAGAATCCGCCATCGGCTGATTCCTCCTTTTGATTTTGATATTTTATTTTGAAAAGTCACCTCAATTTGAGGGGGCTTTTTGCTGTTTAGGACGGGCCTCGGCTGCGAAGCCCTCCAAAGCATTGGGAAGGCCGTAGAAGTCCTGATCGGTTCCCAGGATCGAGGACAACAGGATCACGTCAGCTCGCTCTACACCATAGACCTCCGCCAGCCAGTCCAGGTATTCCCGGCGGCTGGAATAGTGCTCTGTCACATAGCGGCTCATAGCAGCTCACCTCCCCGGGTTATTCCAGCAGGGGGCGGGGGAAGTCGTGTTGAGCCGCCGCCTGGTAGTAGCTGTTGATGGTCACAGGAGCGTTATACAGGGCGGTCAGCAGGTAGGCCCGGATATTGCGGACCTGGGTGGTGCTGCGCCGAAGGCAGTCAAAGACATACTCCATGTGGCCGCAGTCCAAACGCTGGAGCCGGTCCTTGACCTGCTCCGCCGGTATATTCTCGCTCCCAATGCGCACGGTGGGCTGGGTGGTGCAGAGAATATCGGTAATGAGCTCCACCATCTCGTCTACATCTTTCTGGTTGAACTCCGTACACAGGTGGGCGTACTCAATGTTCTCCTTCACCTCTCTCACGCAATTCCATCGATCTATCAATCCGCTTTGCTCGGACGGCCTGGAAACCGATGGATGGATAGATGGATCAAGCTGACTGAGATCAGTCTGATTAGATTTAATATAACTTGCGTCCGATTTTCGGAAGTCTGCACTTCTGAAAACCGGAAGTCTTGACTTCTGTTTTTCGGAACTCTTGACTTCTGATTTTCCGAAGTCTTGACTTCCGAAAATCGGAAGTCTGGGAACCTCTTGCGGGGCAGCGGGTTGCGGTGGCTTGGTGCGTGTGGTGAATCGCTTGACATAGATTTTGGTGGGGCGGCCCTGCCCCTGCTTGACCCGCTCAATGAGGCCGAAACCCTTTTTCCCGGTGTCTAACTCCGCCAGGAGCCGGACGGCTTTCTCATGGCCGCAGTTCAGGTCCTCCTGAATTTCATCCAGGGTGTAGTAGATATAAACACGCCCTGCCTCGTCATACCAGCCATTCTTGGCAGACAGACCCATGCGGTCCAGCAGGAGGCCATACAGCAGTTTGGCGTCCGTGGACAGCTTTTTGAAGTCCTCGCCGGTGATAAGTTGCCGGGGAATTCGGTAGAAAGCAAATTGATTGCTCTCGTCGCCATAGTAATAATCAAAACTCATAATCTGCCTCCTGGTATTTGGGCATAAAAAAACGGGCGCTCCTTTCGGAACGCCCGTAGGGGGAGGGAGGTGCATGAATGGCACTCACCGGATATATCAATCTGCACAGTTCTGAAAAAGAAAAAACTCGTTTTAACTTCCGTCAAAACGAGTTTTTCTTTCCTTTTGGTGGAGATAAGCGGGATCGAACCGCTGACCTCTTGAATGCCATTCA
>NZ_JAHZDL010000094.1:0-8935 GCF_019422385.1 Flavonifractor sp. | reverse complement strand
GGGATGATGCAGTAGGTGCAGAAGTTGACGCAGCCGTCCTCCACCTTGAGCATGGCCCGGGTGCGGCCCTCCAGCCCGCCGGCGGGGAGCCGCTCGTAGGTGCGGCGGCGGAGGGCGTCGTCCACGTCCACCACCGGCTGTCCCCCGTCGGGGCTCAGGGCCTCCAGAGCGTTCAAAAAGCCCATGCGGTCGTTGGTGCCCATGACCAGATCCACCCCCAGCTTCTCCACCGCCCCGGGGTCGGTCTGGGCGTAGCAGCCGCACACCGCCACCACAGCGTGGGGGGCGCGGCGGCGGGCCTGGCGGATCATCTGGCGGGACTTCTTGTCGCTCACCGCCGTGACGGTGCAGGTGTTGATGATGTAGGCGTCGGCCTCCCCGTCGAAGGGGGCCAGGGTGTGGCCCCGGCGGGTGAGCTCCGCCTCCATGGCCTGGGTCTCGTACTGGTTGACCTTGCAGCCCAGGGTATAGATAGCAACTCGCATGGTTTTTCCTCTCGTGCCGCCGGGGCCCTTTGTGCAATCAAACAGAATTTCTTTCTTTTCTCCGGCGAACCATTGAAATTTTGATTTCATCGACTATAATGTGGGCATCCCTATTATAAGGCAAACCCGAATTCTTGTATAGGTCTTTCTCAAAGTGCGATTATGGAGGTGTTTTCACATGTCTGAATTTCTGGTCTCCCTGACCTCGATTGATGATGTGCGCCAGTTCGTCAAGGCCGCCACCCACTGCGCCTGCGACGTGGACGTACTCTCCGGCCGCTATGTGGTGGACGCCAAGTCCATCATGGGCCTGTTCTCCCTGGATCTGTCCCAGCCGGTGCAGGTGAAGGTGCACGGCTCCGACGCCGACCGGGCGGCCTTTGAGCAGAGTGTGGCCGCCTTTGAGGTGAAGGAGGAGCAGTAAGTCTCCCGATGACAAGCGGACGGCCCGGGCGCCGTCCGCTTTTTTGACGGTTTTCGTTTACAAGCCGCCCCTGCTGTGGTAAAATAGTGTGTTTTTACAGGAGGAATCGCCATGGCAGACCAGTACCCCTTCTTCGCCTATCTCTCCCGCATGCGGTACATCAACCGCTGGGGGCTGATGCGCAACACGGTTCAGGAGAATATCCAGGAGCACTCCCACATGGTGGCCGTGCTGGCCCACGCCCTGGCGGTGATCCGGCGGGACGTGCTGGGCGGGGAGGCCGACCCGGGGCTGGCCGCCGCCGCCGCCCTGTACCACGACGCGCCGGAGATCCTCACCGGCGACCTGCCCACCCCCATCAAGTACTACAACCCGGACATCCGGGACGCCTACAGGGAGGTGGAGCAGTTCTCCGCCCGCAAGCTGCTGGACATGCTGCCGGAATCCCTGCGCCCCGCCTTCGACCCCCTGCTGCGGGAGGACTACGACCCCGAGCTCCGGAGGCTGGTAAAGGCCGCCGACAAGCTCTCCGCCTACATCAAGTGTGTGGAGGAGCTCAAGGCGGGCAACGGCGAGTTCCGGCAGGCCGCGGAGCAGACCCTGGAGGCCCTGAAGGGCTATGAGCTGCCCGAGCTGGACTACTTCATGGAGCACTTCCTGCCCGCCTTCGGGCTGACACTGGACGAGCTGCAATAGAAGCGCGGAGCCGTCGTGAGCAGCCCGGATGGACCGGAGCGAGGGCGAAAACCCAGCTCCGCACAGCGGGGCGGTTGGAGCCCGAGACGGAGGGAAGCCGGGCGTCGCGAACAGGCGCAGCGTGACAGCCCAAGCCTTACATACCGCAGAAAAAACAAAGGAGCTGTTTACTTATGAGAGCCATCGTCACCGTTCTGGGCAAAGACCGGGTGGGCATCATGTCCCTGGTGTGCGCCCTGCTGGCCCAGCACAACGTCAACATCCTGGACATCAGCCAGACCATCCTCCAGGAGGACTTCACCATGGTCATGCTGGTGGATGCCGGCGCCTGCGACATCCCCTTCGGCCAGCTGGCCGCCCTGCTGGAGCAGGAGGGCAGGGAGCAGAACCTGGATATCCGGGCCCAGAGGGAGGATATCTTCAACGCCATGCACAGAATTTAAGGTGAGCACCCATGATTAACACCAATGAGATTTTAGATACCATCCATATGATCGACCAGCAGCACCTGGACATCAGCACCATTGCCCCACAGGGCTGACGCCCTGCGGGAACCCCGTTTTTTTACTTCCTCGGGGCAAGTGAATTGCCCCTGCGGCAAGATTTTGGCCCGGGGCCAAAATGCTTGTACGCGCCACCCGGCGCGTCCCCGCTTTGCGGGTGCCAGTTCTGTGCAGGAGGATTTGACTTTGATAAACACCAATGAGATTTTAGATACCATCCGCATGATCGACCAGCAGCACCTGGACATCAGCACCATTGCCCCACAGGGCTGACGCCCTGCGGGAACCCCGTTTTTTTACTTCCTCGGGGCAAGTGAATTGCCCCTGCGGCAAGATTTTGGCCCGGGGCCAAAATGCTTGTACGCGCCACCCGGCGCGTCCCCGCTTCGCGGGTGCCAGTTCTGTGCAGGAGGATTTGACTTTGATTAACACCAATGAGATTTTAGATACCATCCACATGATCGACCAGCAGCACCTAGACATTCGCACCATCACTATGGGCATCTCCCTGCTGGACTGCGCCGATCCCGACCCCAAGGCCGCCTGCCAGAAGATCTACGACAAGATCACCCGCCGGGCCGAGCACCTGGTGGCCACCGGCGAGGCCATCGAGCGGGAGTTCGGCATCCCCATCGTCAACAAGCGCATCTCCGTCACTCCCATGGCCCTGGTGGCCGGCGCGTCGGAGACCAGCAGCTATGTCCCCTTCGCCGTGGCCATGGACAGCGCCGCGAAAACCGCCGGCGTGGACTTCATCGGCGGCTTCTCCGCCCTGGTGCAGAAGGGGGCCACCCCGGCGGATCGGAAGCTCATCTCCTCCATCCCCGAGGCCCTGGCCATCACCGACTATGTGTGCTCCTCGGTCAACGTGGGCTCCACCAAGGCGGGCATCAACATGAACGCCGTGGGCGTCATGGGCCGCATCATCAAGGAGACGGCGGAGCGCACCGCCGACAGGGGCGGCTTCGGCTGCGCCAAGCTGGTGGTGTTCTGCAACGCCGTGGAGGACAACCCCTTCATGGCCGGCGCCTTCCACGGCGTGGGGGAGCCGGACTGCATCATCAACGTGGGCGTGTCCGGCCCCGGCGTGGTCTATCACGCCCTCCAGGCCGTGAAGGGCCAGTCCTTCGACGTGGTGGCCGAGACCGTGAAAAAGACCGCCTTCCGCATCACCCGCATGGGCCAGCTGGTGGCCCAGGAGGCCAGCCGCCGGCTGGGCGTGCCCTTCGGCATCGTGGATCTCTCCCTGGCCCCCACCCCCGCCATCGGCGACTCCGTGGCCCGCATCCTGGAGGAGATGGGCCTGGAGACCTGCGGCACCCACGGCACCACCGCCGCCCTGGCCCTGCTCAACGACGCGGTGAAGAAGGGGGGCGTCATGGCCTCCTCCCACGTGGGCGGCCTGTCCGGCGCCTTCATCCCCGTCAGCGAGGACGAGGGCATGATCGCCGCTGCCCGCTCGGGGGCCCTCCACCTGGACAAGCTGGAGGCCATGACATGCGTGTGCTCCGTGGGCCTGGACATGATCGCCGTCCCCGGCGACACCTCCGCCGCCACCCTCTCCGCCATCATCGCCGACGAGGCCGCCATCGGCATGGTCAACTCCAAAACCACCGCCGTGCGCATCATCCCCGCCCCCGGCAAGGTGGTGGGGGACACGGTGGAGTTCGGCGGCCTGCTGGGTTCCGCCCCCGTCATGCCCGTCCACCCCGAGGGCAGCGACGCCTTCATCGCCCGCGGCGGCCGCATCCCCGCACCGATGCAGAGTCTGAAGAACTAGAGGTGCAAAAATACGCCCCGTCCGGTGGACGAGGCGCCAGGCTGTCAAAAAAACCTCCCGCGAAGGAGAGCCTCGCAGAGTTCCTGCGGCGCAGCCGCAGGAATCAAATCAAAATCCGCCATTTCCGGCGACATGTGCGTCGGAAATGACACTTCTCATGGTGGAAGGGGTGACTTTTTCGCGAGAAAACGAACCCCTTCCACCATGCAATCTTTCTCGAAAAAGCGGCTTTTCCGCTTTTTCGACACGCTGACGCCCCGTCCGATGGACGGGGCGTCGTTTTTGCTCAATATTTGTTGACCATGCCGGCGATCAGCGGGGTGGGCACCAGCCACATCACCAGGAACACCAGCAGGTTGACGGCGGAGAGGGACGAGTAGGAGCACACAAAGGTGAGGTAGAAGGCCAGCAGCAGCCCCGCCAGGGCCCCCAGGCAGGCCAGCACGGCGGAGGTGCGCACCGCCCGACGGAGCCGGGCCGCCCCCACCACCGCCTCGGAGTAGGGGGCCACCCCCTCCCGGCACAGGACGGCGGTGAGGATGTCGCTGTGGCTCTGCTCCTCGCCGGAGAGCTCCACCCGCCGCTCCACCGGCGGGAACTCCATTCTGTCCACCGGCAGCTTGAACCGCTGACGCAGCATGGCGGGGATCAGGTTGAAGTCCCGGGTGGCCATTACCGGGGTCACCCGGTTTCGGATGAGGCTGTTGAGGGAGGGCTCCAGATTGCCGTGAAGGGTGTAGTTGAGGGCGAAGATACCCGCAAGCTCCCCGTCAATGGCGCAGAACACGGCGTTTTTCACATGGAGCCCCTGGGGCAGGGTGATCTCCATGAGCCCCATGAAGGCCGCCGAGCCCACCAGCACCTGCTGGTTCCGGATCACGGCGGACAGGCCGCCCTCGTAGACCGTCAGTCCGGAGGCCCGGCGATAGACGCAGCCCTGCGCCCGCAGCAGATCGTGGAAGATCTTGTCCAGTCCGCAGCCCGAGTCCCGGATCAGGGTGGCGGTGTTTGACACCACCTTGTCCACCGGGAAGTCCCCGAAGATCTTGATGCCGTTGAGGGAGACGCAGCCCGGCGGGAAAAAGTCGGTGTCGGTGAGCAGGATGCCGCTGCCGCCGGTGGCGGTGACCCCATCCCAGCCCGCGATGGCCGCCCCCGACTTGCTCAGGCGGCGGGTCAGGCTCAGCCAGGGCAGGGCGTAGCAAAGCCCCCCGGACAGAGAGGTGGAGGCGGTGAGCATGGCGGACAGGCCCCACAGCAGCCGCTCCGGCGCGCCCCGGCCGATGGAGGCCACGATGCTCAGCAGCAGGCAGGCAATGAACAGCAGCGGACAGATGCGGTGGAAAATCCGCTCCGCCCCGTCGGCGGCCTGCATCTGGCGGCCGAAGCCGATGGGCTCCCCCGACCACTTGGCGTAGGTGTCCCGGCCGCTCCACTTTCCCTCGTCCAGGGTCACCAGGTAGGGGTGGGCGGCGGCCGCCGCCGTGCGGCAGGCCAGCCGCTGGGCCCGGCGCTTCCGCCGGGTGCCCCGCATCAGCAGGAAGATGGCCAGGATGGCCGCCGCGCAGTAGGGCATCTGACCCTCCCGGGGATCCAGCCGGTACATGGTCAGCGCGTCGGCCAGGGTGGCGGCACAGGCAAACACCAGCAGGGTGTCCATACCGAATTCCAGCAGCACCAGGCGGAACAGCCCCCGGGCCAGCACGTCGATGCCCACCAGCATGGCCAGGCCCTGGGCCGCCGAGAGCAGCAGCACCCGCAGCTGGGGGGTGAGGGCGGCGGGATAGGGGAACACATCCACCGTCAGGTACAGGGCGGGGATGAGCAGCAGGAACACCAGCACCGAGCGGATGCCCAGGGACTTGAGCCCCTTGCCGTACCGCCGGGCCAGCTCCGCCGGGGGCAGGTCGGGGGCGGGTGGCGGCTGGCGGCGGGGGCGGCGCTCCCGCCGGTTCTCCGGCGGCTCCTCTTCGTCGGTGCCGGGGATGAACTCCTCCGCCCGGCGGATCTCCTCGTCGTCCTCCTTCCCCTCCTCCTCAAACATGTGGCCGGCGTAGTCGTCGGCCTTCTGGAGCAGGCGGTTGAGGCCCTCGGCGATGGGGTTGTCCGAGGCGGGCCCCTCCTCGCCGGGGAAGTCCACCACCTTGTCGTCCCCGTCCTCCTCCGGCGCCTCCTCCGGTTCGGGCTCCTCCGGTTTCGGAGGGGGCGGCGGGGCCTTGGGCGGCGGGGCGGGCCTGGGGCCTGCCTCTCGCTTCCCGGCGGGGAAGTCCACCACCTTGCCGCCGCCCGCCGGCGGAGGCGGCGAGCCCCCTCTGGGCCGGCGCCCCTGCACCGGGAAGGGGATGGTATCCTCCTTCCAGCGGGTGGGCTTGGGCGGCCCGCCGCCGAACTCCGCCAGAATCTCCTCCAGGGAGAAGTCCTCCGGGCCGGGGGCGCCTGTATTCTGTTTGTCGTCCCGGTCGTCGGACATGATGCTCACCTGCTTTGCGTGGTGGAATCGGTGGATGATGGGTCGGCCCCTTTGCGTAAATGGCGGTTAAAAACGTCCGGAGGCGAATTGATTTCGCCGCAGGACACCAATACCCGCTCCGCCACCGGCGGGCGGCCACCCGCGCCGTGCGCGGGTGAGGGGGGTATCGAGCCAAGTCGCCGGCTTTGCCGGCACGCAGGCTCGTATCTAGGGGGGGGGGATAAATCCCCCCTAGAGCTGCATACGCTGCCGGACGGCCTCATAGAGCATGATCGCCGCCGCGGCGGAGGCGTTGAGGGAGTTGAGCCTGCCCTTCATGGGTATGCGCACCTTGAAGTCGCACTTCTCCGCCACCAGGCGGCCCATGCCGGTGCCCTCGCTGCCGATGACGATGGCGGCGGGGCCCTTGAGATCCGCGTCGTAGAGCAGCCGGTCTCCGTCGGCGGCGGTGCCGAACACCCACACCCCCGCCTCCTTCAGCTCGTCCAGCAGGGCGGGCAGGTTGGGCACCCGGGCCACCGGCACGTGGCTCACCGCGCCGGCGGAGGTCTTGGCCACCACGGCGGTGAGGCCGGCGGAGCGCCGCTTGGGGATGATCACCCCGTGGGCCCCGGCGCACTCGGCGGTGCGGATCACCGCCCCCAGGTTGTGGGGGTCGGAGAGCTCGTCGCACACCACGATCAGGGGGGGCTCCCCCTTCTCCTCCGCGGCGTTGAGGATGTCGTCCACGCTGGCGTACTCCCGCACCGCCGCCAGGGCGATCACCCCCTGGTGGGAGTGGGTGCGGCTCATGCCGTCCAGCTTGCGCCGGTCGCACTCCACCACCACAATGCCCCTGGAGCGGGCCGTGGAGGCGATGTGCCCCAGGGCGGAGTCGGTCTCCCCCCTGGCCAGATAGATCTTGTCCACGGGCGTCCCCGCCCGCAGGGCCTCGATCACCGCGTTGCGGCCCTCGATGATGCCGTCGGCCTCCGCCTCCAGATTGGGCCTGCGCTCCTTCATGCTTCCTCTTCCTTCCTCTTGTCCGTTTATCTCCTTCAGTATACCACAACCGCCCGGATCAAAAAAGCCAAAATTGCCGGAAATACGCAAAAAGCGGCCGTCAGTTTCCGTCGGCTTTTCATAGAAAGTTTACAGGTTTTGCCCACCCCCTTTCTTGTTTTTTCCCCCGCCTTGTGCTATAACTATATTATTACTTCGGACGAAACTGTTTCCCATCAAGGAGGAACTCTACCTTGAACCCCAATCAGAACAACAACCGGGGAAACGGCGGCAACAAGCGCAACGTAACCGCCATTGTCTCGGTTCTGCTGTGGGCCCTGGTGCTCACCCTGCTGGTCAACGTGGCCACCTCCCGGTTCCAGCAGGCCAACTCCGTGGAGGTGCTCTACGGCCAGTTCCGCGACCTGGTCATGGACGGCGTGGTGGACTCGGTGCTCATGGAGAGCGACCGGTACACCTTCACCCTCAAGGAGGGGTACACCCTCCAGTTTGACGACGACGGCAACGTGGAGGCGGTGAAGGAGGACGACCAGGCCAGCTCCGCCGATACCTCCGGCGGCGGCACCGGCGGCGAGACCACCGGAGGCCAGCTGGATCTCCCCGTGCTGGAGGGGCTCACCCCCATCCAGGGCGGCGCCTCCGGGCAGAGCGGCGGCGGCACGTCCTCGTCCTCCTCCGTGGTCTACTTCTGCGCCCCCCTGAATGACTCCAGCCTGCTCACCCTGCTGGAGGAACAGGGCATCACCCAGTACGGCACCGAATATGTGGAGCCCATGAACCCCATCATCTCCCTGCTGGTGTCCTGGGTGCTGCCCATGGTGATCATCATGGTGGCCTTCTCCCTGCTCATGCGGGGCATGGCCGGCAAGATGGGCGGCGGCATCGGTAACCTGGGCAAGTCCAACGCCAAGGTATACGTGGAGAAAAAGACCGGCGTCACCTT
Source organism: Flavonifractor sp. (assembly GCF_019422385.1). NCBI lineage: Bacteria > Bacillati > Bacillota > Clostridia > Eubacteriales > Oscillospiraceae > Flavonifractor > Flavonifractor sp. The sequence goes on along the minus strand of NZ_JAHZDL010000094.1, from coordinate 632 downwards.
CAAGGACGTGGCCGGTCAGGACGAGGCCAAGGAGTCTCTGGTGGAGATCATCGACTTCCTCCACAACCCCCAGAAGTACACCGAGATCGGCGCCAAGCTGCCCAAGGGCGCCCTGCTGGTGGGCCCGCCGGGCACCGGTAAGACCCTGCTGGCCAAGGCCGTGGCCGGCGAGGCCAACGTGCCCTTCTTCTCCATCTCCGGCTCGGACTTTGTGGAGATGTTCGTGGGCGTGGGCGCGTCCCGTGTCCGCGACCTGTTCAAGGAGGCCAGCAAGATGGCCCCCTGCATCATCTTCATCGACGAGATCGACACCATCGGCAAGTCCCGCGACAACCGCATGGGCGGCAACGACGAGCGGGAGCAGACCCTGAACCAGCTGCTGGCCGAGATGGACGGCTTCGACCCCACCAAGGGCGTCATTCTGCTGGCCGCCACCAACCGGCCGGAGGTGCTGGATAAGGCGCTGCTGCGGCCCGGCCGGTTTGACCGGCGGATCACCGTGGACCGGCCCAATCTGGCGGGGCGGCTGGCCACTCTCCAGGTCCACACCCGGAAGATCCGCCTGGCGGAGGACGTGGACCTGAACAAGATCGCCCAGGCCACCGCCGGCTGCGTGGGCGCAGATCTGGCCA
>NZ_JAHZDL010000093.1:0-8943 GCF_019422385.1 Flavonifractor sp. | reverse complement strand
TTCGCCCACAAGAAGGGCGTCGGCTCCACCCGCAACGGCCGTGATTCCGAGGCCAAGCGCCTGGGCGTGAAGCGGGGCGACGGCCAGTTCGTCCTGGCCGGCAACATCCTGGTTCGCCAGCGGGGCACCCATATCCATCCCGGCGTCAACGTGGGCAAGGGCAGCGACGACACCCTGTTCGCCCTCAAGAGCGGCAAGGTGAAGTTTGAGCGCCTGGGCAAGGACCGCAAGCAGGTCTCCATTGTCGAGATCGCTCAGTAATTGCGCACAAATCGCCCCGAACTCCGGAGTTCGGGGCGATTTTCTGTATAAAGGAGAGAATGTATGGCAGCACCCTTTGTGGACACCGCCCGCATCACCGTGCGGGCGGGCAATGGCGGCAACGGCGCGGTGGCCTTCCACCGGGAGAAGTACGTGGCCGCCGGCGGCCCCGACGGCGGCGACGGCGGCCGGGGGGGCAGCGTGATTCTGGAGATCAACGAGCACATGTCCACCCTGATGGACTTCCGGTACAAGCGCAAGTACGTGGCGGCCAACGGCATGGACGGCCAGGGCAAGCGCTGCTCCGGCAAGGACGGGGAGGATCTGATCATCAAGGTTCCCCGGGGCACGGTGGTGCGGGACGCCGAGACGAAGGAGATCATCTGCGACATGTCCCAGACCGACCGCTTCGTGCTGGCCCGCGGCGGCAACGGCGGCTGGGGCAACAAGCACTTCGCCACCCCCACCCGGCAGGTGCCCCGCTTCGCCAAGGCCGGCCTGCCCGGCCAGAGCCGGGACGTGATCCTGGAGCTGAAGCTGCTGGCCGACGTGGGCCTGGTGGGCTTTCCCAACGTGGGCAAGTCCACCCTGCTGAGCGTGGTAAGCAAGGCCCGGCCCAAGATCGCCAACTACCACTTCACCACCCTGTTCCCCAACCTGGGGGTGGTGTACGTGGAGGAGGGGGTGTCCTTCGTCCTGGCCGACATCCCCGGCATCATCGAGGGGGCCGCCGAGGGCGCCGGCCTGGGCCACGACTTTTTGCGGCACATCGACCGGTGCCGCCTGCTCATCCACGTGGTGGACGTGTCCGGCTCCGAGGGCCGGGATCCGGTGGCCGACTTTGAGGCCATCCAGGCCGAGCTGAAGGAGTACGGCTCCGGGCTGGAGAACCGGCCCATGCTGGTGGCGGGCAACAAGGTGGACATCGCCGCCGACCGGAGCGGGCTGGAGGCCCTGAAGGCCCACGTGGAGGCCAAGGGTCTGCCCTTCTTCGAGATCTCCGCCGCCGCCCAGCTGGGCACCCGGGAGCTGATGTACGCCGCCGCCCGGGAGCTGGAGCACCTCCCCCCCATCACGGTGTACGAGCCCACCTATGTGGAGCGGCCGCCGGAGGTGGATATGTCCCAGCCCCTCAACATCATCCACGAGGACGACACCTGGATCGTGGAGGGCCCCTGGCTCCAGCGGCTCATGTCCAACGTCAACTTCGGGGACTATGAGTCCCGCAACTGGTTCGACAAGATGCTCCGCCAGTCCGGCCTGTTCGACCGGCTGGAGGAGATGGGCATCAAGGACGGGGACATCGTGTCCCTGTACAACCTGGAATTTGAATACCAGCGATAACACAAAAGCGCTCCGCCTCATCCGAGGCGGAGCGCTCTGCTTTTGAGTGGCGCGCGACGACCCCGGCGCGCGCGCCGGATTACCGTTCTGTGCTCACCGGGAGGACAATGTCCCCCACGGTGACGGAGGCCACCTCGTCCAGAGGACGGATGGTGTCGAACACCAGGCCTATGCTGCACTTGGCGCGGCCGCTGCCGGAGCCGATGTGGGTGTTGCCGCTGTCAATCTCCAGGGTAGTGCCGTCGGTGTAGGTGATCACGATGGGCAGGTCGCGGAAGGGGGCGTAAGGGTCGTTTTCCCCATCCTCCAGGCCGTTTTCCCGCTCCGCCTGGGGCACCTCCTGATGGACGGTATACTCTACCATGATGGACAGGGGGGAGAGAGTGACCGCGTCCAGGGTGGCGTCCATGCCGTTGAGGGTGAAGTCCTGCCCCGCGGGCAGGGAGACGGAGGAATCCTCAAAGGCCATGTGGAACTCCAGCTTCCAGGGGCCTTCCGCCAGCAGCTCCTTGTCCAGATAGTCCTCAGAGGCCTCATAGAGGCCCTGGAAGGTGGCGGTAACCTTTCCGGGGCGGATGGGGCTGCTGAAAGTCCAGACCTCCATAAACTGGATGGCGTTGTCGTTGGGATCGGCGTCGTAGAAGCGGGAGTAGCCGCCTCCACCGCCGCCCAAAAGGACGGCCAGGGGGTTGCCGGGCGTCACATCATGGCTGTCGAAGGTGAGGGGCAGGGCGTTATCCCCGCTCTCCAGCACCTCCTGGCTCACCAGGGGCTCCCCGTCGTCCCGCCGGATGGAGTAGACGATGGCGTAGCTGTAGGTGTCGCCCACGATGGCGTCGGCGGTGATGGTGACGCCGTTGGAGGTGGCGCTGGCCCCGATGGGGTAGCCGATCTGGTCGATGATCTCCGTCTCGGCGGCCCCGCCGCCGAACAGGCCGGCAAAGGCCTCCCCGGCGCTGTCCAGGGCGCCGGTGGCCCCGGCCACCCCCAGGCTGAGCACCAGGGCGGCCGCCGCGCCCGCCGCGGCGAAGCGGCGGAAGCGGAGGGGGCGCACCACCTTCCCCGCCGCCGGGGCGGAGAGCAGGTGTTCCACCATATCGGCCTTCTGCTCCGGGGTGAAGCGGAGAGCATCCATGGCGTCCCGATAGCTGTTTTTCATGTCAATCCCTCGCTTTCTAGCAGTGTGCGGAGCTGCTGGCGGCCCCGGCTGAGCTGGGTGGAGACGGTGGCGGGCTTCTCGCCCAGCAGCTCCGCGATCTCCTTGGCCGCGTAGCCCTCGTAGTAGTAGAGGTAGATCACCGCCCGGTACTTGGGGGGCAGCAGGTTGACGGCGGCCAGGAGGCCCCCCTCCTCCTCCGCCGGGGCGGGCACCGCCGCCGCGGCCTCCAGGGCCACGGTGGTGCGCCGCCAGCGGCTTTTCAGGTGATCCTTGCACAGGTTGGCCGCCGTGCGGATGATCCAGGCCTTCTCATGCTCCGGGGAGGCAAACTCCCGGGGCTTCTGGAGCAGCTTGAGGAACACGGTCTGGCAGATGTCCTGGGCGTCGTCGGTGTTTTTCAGATAGGTATAGCTCAGGCGGAGGATCAGATCCGAGTAGCTGTGTACCAGCCGCTCGGCCTCCGCCCGGTTCAACGGGGCGGGCAAGCGCACCACATCCTTTCTCTGGCAGGCTTAAAAGCGCTTTCACCAACAATACGACTGATGGGCCGGGAATCTTTCACCCAGGGCAAAAAAATACCGCAGGCCGGCCGGCCTGCGGCTCTTCGATTCAGTGGGCGGGCGTCTCCGGCGGGCGCTTCCCGGCGGCGGCGCCGTCGTCCTCCTCGGTGTGGAGGAACTTCTTGATGATAAAGATCAGGGCCACCGCCGCCACCCCCAGCAGGGTGTCCACCGAGCTGGAGTGGCTCACCACCAGCTGCCGGGCAATGGCGAAGAGGAGCACATCGGTCACCGCCCGCGGTGTGTGGAGCAGCAGCATCTTCACAAACTCGATGCCCACCACGATGGTCATGGCCGAGACAAAAAAGCCGTCCAGATCGAACTGTCCGGCCAGCAGCTCGTTCAGGGTGGTCTGCCCCACCAGGAACAGCTGCACCAGGGTGACGGCCAGAATCACCACCGCCACCACCAGCTCCAGTCCCCACGCCGCCCGCAGCAGGCCGCGCACCCATTTTGACCGCATGGCGTCTCCCCCCTTGCTCTGTTTGATGGATCCACCCAAGTATACCGGAATCCGCCCCTGCCGTCAACGGTCTGTGGAATCGGCGGGCGGAAACCGGGGCATACTGGAAAATTAGATTGACAAAACAGGTCGGCTGTGCTACAATACCTGCAGTTGAAAAGGGAGTAGTTTGAAAGTCATGCCGTCAACACCACGGCCCGGTTCTCCGGCCTGGCGGTATGCGCCCGGTGCGGTAACAAGACTTTTCGACAACTGCTGTGTCATGCAGCGGTTGGCGGAAGGTCTTTTTTGTTGCCCTCCGCCCATTCCAGAAGAACGAAAGGAAGGAATGTCATGAGCGAGCAGCCCTACTACAGGCAGACCGCCCAGCAGGCGCTGGAGAGCCAGCAGGCCGACCTCCGCGGCCTGTCGGAGGCGGAGGTGCGCAGGCGCGCCGAGCAGTACGGCCCCAACAAGCTGTCCGAGGGCAAGAAAAAGAGCACCCTGCAGGTGTTCCTGGAGCAGTTCAAGGATCTGCTGGTGATCATCCTGATCATCGCCGCCCTGATCTCCGCCGTGTCGGAGAATGTGGAGAGCACCATCGTCATCTTCGCCGTGCTCATCCTCAACGCCATCCTGGGCACCGTCCAGTATGTGAAGGCGGAGAAGTCCCTGGAGAGTTTGAAAGCCATGTCCTCCCCCACCGCCAAGGTGCTGCGGGGCGGCGCCCGGGTGGAGATCCCCTCCGCCGACGTGGTGCCCGGCGACATCGTGCTGCTGGAGGCCGGCGACATGGTGGTGGCCGACGGCCGCATTTTGGAGAACTTCTCTTTGAAGGTCAATGAGTCCTCCCTCACCGGCGAGAGCGAGGGCGTGGACAAGACCGCCGACGCCATCGACGCCGGCCAGGTGGCCCTGGGCGACCAGAAGAACATGGTGTTCTCCGGCTCCCTGGTCACCTACGGCCGGGCCACCGTGCTGGTCACCGGCACCGGCATGAACACCGAGCTGGGCAAGATCGCCGCCCTCATGAACCAGACCCAGCAGCGCAAGACCCCCCTGCAGGAGAGCCTGGACAACTTCTCCGCCAAGCTGGCCATCGTCATCATGGTCATCTGCGCGGCGGTGTTCGTCCTGTCCATCTTCCGCACCGGCATGGGCGTGCTGGACTCCCTCATGTTCGCCGTGGCCCTGGCCGTGGCCGCCATCCCCGAGGCCCTCAGCTCCATCGTCACCATCGTGCTGGCCATGGGCACCCAGAAGATGGCCCGGCAGAACGCCATCATCAAGGATCTCAAGGCCGTGGAGAGCCTGGGCTCCGTGTCCGTCATCTGCTCGGACAAGACGGGCACCCTGACCCAGAACAAGATGACCCCCCAGAAGGTGTACGCCGACGGCTCCCTGCTGGAGGGGGACGACCTGGATCTGGTCAACGACGTGCAGCGGCTGCTGCTGAAGGCCGCCCTGCTGGCCAGCGACGCCACCAACAACGCCGAGACCGGCGCCTCCATCGGCGATCCCACCGAGGTGGCCCTGGTCATGCTGGGGGAGCGGTTCGGCGTGGACGAGGAGACCTACCGGGCGCAGCACCCCCGCCTGGGCGAGCTGGCCTTTGACTCCGACCGCAAGCTGATGAGCACCCTCCACGACATCGACGGCACCCCCACCCTGTTCACCAAGGGCGCCATCGACGTGCTGCTGGACCGCTCCAAGTGGCTCCTCACCCGGGAGGGCAAGGTGGAGATGACCCCCGAGCGGAAGGAGACCATCGCCCGGGTGAACATGGAGCTGTCCATGGAGGGCCTGCGTGTGCTGGCCTTCGCCTACAAGGAGCTGGACGCTGTCCGTCCTCTTACCCTGGACGACGAGAACGAGTTCACCTTCATCGGCCTCATTTCCATGATCGACCCGCCCCGGCCCGAGGCCATCCAGGCCGTGGCCGACGCCAAGCAGGGCGGCATCCGCACGGTCATGATCACCGGCGACCACAAGGTCACCGCCACCGCCATCGCCAAGCAGCTGGGCATCTTCCTGGAGGGGGACGAGGCCCTCTCCGGCGTGGAGCTTGACCAGATGAGCGACGCCGATCTGGACGAGCGGCTGGAGCACATCTCGGTCTACGCCCGGGTGTCCCCGGAGCATAAGATCCGCATCGTCAACGCCTGGCAGCGCAAGGGCAAGATTGTCTCCATGACCGGCGACGGCGTCAACGACGCCCCCGCCCTGAAGAAGGCGGACATCGGCGTGGCCATGGGCATCACCGGCACCGAGGTGTCCAAGGACGCGGCCTCCATGATCCTGGCCGACGACAACTTCGCCACCATCGTCAAGGCGGTGGTCAACGGCCGCAGCGTGTACACCAACATCAAGAACGCCATCCAGTTCCTCCTCTCGGGCAACACCGCCGGCATCTTCTGCGTGCTCTACGCCTCCCTGCTGGCCCTGCCCGTGCCCTTCCAGCCGGTGCACCTGCTGTTCATCAACCTGCTCACCGACTCCCTGCCCGCCATCGCCATCGGCATGGAGCCCGCCCGGAAGGGCCTGCTCAAGCAGAAGCCCCGGGATCCCAAGGAGCCCATCCTGAACAAGTCCCTGCTCTCCCGCATCGGCGGCCAGGGCCTGCTCATCGCCATCGTCACCATGATCGCCTTCTACCTGGGCTACCAGGGCGGCGACTCCGTCATGGCCTCCACCATGGCCTTCGCCACCCTCACCCTGGCCCGGCTGTTCCACGGCTTCAACTGCCGGGGCGCTGAGTCCATCTTCAAACTGAAGTTCTCCACCAACAGGGCCTCCATCGCCGCCTTCTTCGCCGGCGTGGTGCTCCTGCTGCTGGTGCTCTTCACCCCCGGCCTCAAGGGCCTGTTTATGGTGGCCCCGGCCTTCGGCTTCGCCAACCTGGGCGAGATCGTCCTGCTGGCCCTGGCCCCCACCGTGGTGATCCAGATCGTGAAAATCATCTGCGACGCCCGGAACAAGTAATCCGCAACGTAAACGCCCGCCCGGGCCGCAAAAGCGGCCCGGGCGGGCTCTTTTTCTGCTCACTGCACCGAGACATCCAGCAGATAGATGCTGTCCGCGCAGACGTTGAGCAGGTAGAACTCATAGCTCCCGTCGGCGGGGGCGGTAAAGTGCATGTCCATGGTCACATTGAGATTGCCGTTGAACAGGGGCACCCTGGCCCCGTCCCGGAGGACGCCGATCTCCATGGGCTGGCCCCGCTCCTCGTAGCCCTCCACCAGGCCAGCCGTCAGGGAGAAGCGCACCGTCTCCCCCTCCGCCAGTGTCCAGGGCTGGCCTCCGTCCCGGAACTGGCACATGACGCCGTTCTTGATTTCCACCGGGATGTCCCAATAGTCGCCGATATTCAGCACCGCGCCGCTCAGGCCGAAGGCGTTCAGATCATCGGGAGGCCCCGGTTGCCCAGGCCCACCACCCCCTCCCCCTGCGGGAATACCGGCACATCCGGTTCCCCCTGCCGGGAGACGGCGGCAAAGCCGGTGAGCAGGCCGATGCCGAAGGCCGCCAGCAGCACGGCCGCCAGCACGCAGCGGCGGCGGGTGGGCCTTTTCCATGTCATAATGGTCACCACTCTTTCTTTGATGGCATGTTTGCCGTAGCAGGGATAGGGGGAAGAACGGGCCGGCCGGGCCGCGGCGGATACCAGGGTGGAGGCGTACTCCGCCCGGCAGTCCCGGTCCGTCCGGGCCAGCACCGCCTTGTCACAGTCCAGCTCCACGTCCCGGGCCAGGAAAACCGCCAGCACCCAGGCCAGGGGGTTGTACCAGTGCAGACAGACCACCAGCAGGGAGAGGCCCCGTTTCAGGTTGTCCCGCCGGGCCAGGTGGACGGACTCGTGGAGGAGCACCAGGGGAAGGACCTCCTCCGGCACGCCGGGGGGCAGGAGAATGGCGGGGCGGAACAGGCCGCAGGCCATGGGGGTGGTCAGTCCGGGGTACTCCAGCACCCGGAGCCGACGGCCGGAGCGGCCGGCCAGCCACGCCTCCACCGCCGGGCGGCGGCAGGGGCGGGCCCGGCGGAGCCGGAGCCGCCAGGAGAGCCACAGGCCCGCAAACAGGGCGGCCAGCACCAGGGCCCCCGCGGCCCACACCAGCACCGGCCAGGGGATAGTGAGCCCGTCCGGGGCCGCCGGGAGGGCCACCGCGTCGGCCGCCGCCGTCCCGGGCAGGGGCGCCGGCAGGGACACGCTGGGCAGGGGCCGGGGCAGAAGGGCGCTGACATCCACAGAGGCGGGGCCAGACACGGAGACGGGCAGGAGAAACCGCAGGGCGGCCAGCAGCCACAGCCAGGACAGCACCCCCGAGGGGAGCCGCCTCCGGCCCGCCGTCCGCACCGCCAGGGCCGCCAGCACGGCGAGCCCTCCGTACAGGGACATCTGGAGCGGGGTCAGCCAGATCAGCATGGGACGCCTCCCTTCTCTATTTCAGCTTGTCGATCAGGGCCCGCATCTCCTCCACGTCCTCTTGGCTCAGGGAGCCGCTGCCCACCAGGGTGGAGAACAGCAGGGCGGGGGAGCCCTGGAACAGGCCGTCCACCAGGTGCCCCAGCTCCTGGGTGCGCACCTCCTCCCGGCCCACCAGGGGACGGCAGAGGAAGCCGGGCTCCCGCCGCTCGATGAGGCCCTTTTTCACGCAGCTGTTGAGGATGGTATAGGTGGTGTTCTTGTTCCAGCCGCACTGCTCGTGGAGCAGGCCGCACAGGGTCTTGGCGGGGAGCTCCCCCTTCTCCCACAGCTGGTTCATCACGCGCAGGGCGGATTTGGACAGTTCCATGGCGCACCTCTTAGACGATAGTTGTAGTCTAGACACCTGTAGCGTACCACAGGACGGGGAGCCTGTCAAGACTATAATTATAGTCTGGCGCGCAAAAAAGCCGCCCGGGCCGCTTTTGCGGCCCGGGCGGGCTATGATTCTGCGTCGCGACGGCTCAGAGCAGCTCCAGCTCCAGCACCTCCTGAGACCAGTCCCGCTGGGTGCTGTCCAGCCCACGGCCGTCCACCATCAGCTCCCCCACCTGGTTGTCGTAGGGATCCTGCCGCCAGCCGGTCATGGGGGGCGTCAGGGGGGCCTGGAAGGCGGAGTTGGCCACCATTCGCCAGGGATCCAGGCTGCCGAAGTAGTGGGCGCGGCGGGCGTCCTCCCCGCTGCGCCGGGCGG
>NZ_JAHZDL010000092.1:0-9008 GCF_019422385.1 Flavonifractor sp. | reverse complement strand
GGACCTCGATTCCTGACGGAAAAGTCGGCCCATCTTGCGCGAGAAGTGTCATTTCCGAGGCGCATGTCCTCGGAAATGACGGATTTTCATTTGATTCCCGCGGCTGCGGCCGCAGGAACTCTGCGAGGCGCGCCTTCGCGGGAGGTCTTTCGACAGTCAGACACCCCCTGATGCGGATGCATCAGGGGGTGTCTGCATTGCCGGGATCTGGGCTCAGCCGTCGTCCTCCTCCGGCTCCTCCTCTCCCAGCTGCTCGCGGATATAGGGGGCATAGACCCGCTCCAGCAGCAGGGAGTGGGCCAGGGCCAGGACGGCGGGCAGGAAAAAGACCGCCAGGAAGAAGTTGATGCAGACGAACACCGTCCCGTACAGCAGCAGGGCCAGCGCCACCGTAGAGGGCAGGTGGGCGATGGCCAGCTTGGCGCAGTTGGACAGCAGGCCGCCCACCCCGAACTCGAACCGGGAGAGGGTGGGAAAGAGCCAGCACAGCACCCCCAGAGGCAGCAGGAGGAACACATAGTAGGCCATGAAGAGCACATAGCCTGCCTGGCTGTACGGCGCGGTCTGGTAGAGCATGCTGTAGATGAGAAAGAGCAGCACCCCCGCGGCCAGCACCACCAGGCTGGTCAGGGCCCCCACCTTGAAGTTGTCCCGGAACGTCCGGAAGAACAGAGTCCAGCTGTCCCGCCGGTTCCCACGGATGCAGCGCACCACCGTGTTGTAGAGGGCGGAGGTGGCCGGCCCGATGGTAAACAGGGGGATGGAGCACACCAGCCAGAACACACTGAGCAGGAAGAGATCCACCAGCTTCGCGGTAAAGCGCCAGATGTCGTTGTCCGGGTTGAAAATACCTTTGGCCATGCGGGGGCCTCCTTTGATCTGAGGACGGGCCCGGCGACGGCTCGCCGGGCCCGTTCGGGGTTACAGCAGGGCGAGGATTGCCGCCTGGCGGCTCACTTCAGCTCGGGCAGGGAGGCGGCGGCCACGGACTGGCCCACGCGGCGGGCCTTCTCGTCGGGCAGGGTGGGGTTGATCTTGTCCGCGATCTCGGGGTACTCGTCGGCCAGCACCTGCTTGCACACGTCCAGGATGATGTCGCCGCCCCGACCGGACATGACCCGGCCCAGCAGCAGCACATGCTTGAAGCCGTAGAAGTGGTGGTACAGGGCCAGGGAGTGGCCCAGGTACACGCCGATGGAGCGGAAGATGGCCTCGGCGGGGGAGCCGGGGTTCTCCATCAGCTTCTGAACCTCCTTGAGCTTCTGGGCGGGGGCCAGGTCGTCGGACAGGCTGATGCCCGCAGCGGGGGCCAGCTTGATCACGCCGTCCTGGGAGAAGTACTTGACGCCGCAGCCGATGTCGCCGGACCACTCGTCCTCCATGGCGTCGGGGTTCACATCCACGGGGGCGAAGGCCAGCTCGTTGAGCCAGCCGGTGATGTTGCCGTTTTCGTCCACGTAGCCCACGGCCTCGCTGGTGCCCATGGCGATGCCCAGGATGTTGTTCTCCTCCAGGCTCATGGCGCCGGCCAGGGCGGACACGTCGCCGTCGTTGGCCACCACGTAGGGCACGTCGCCGAAGGTGTCGCGGATGGCGCGGATGTAGATGTCCTTCACCTTGGCGTCAAAGAGATCCTTGGGCACCTTGAGGAACAGGGAGGCCACCATGGTGCGGTTCTCGATGTAGATGCCGGCGGAGGACACGCCCACCGCGTCCACCCGGGGCATATGGGCCGCGGCGGACTTGAGGGCGGAGACAATGCCCTCGTAGTGGTAGTCGGGATCCTCGGTGACCTTGGGATACCACACCACCTCCTCGGAGAACACGGGCTCCCCGTCGATGACGGCGGACACCTTCCGGTCGCTTCCGCCGGCGTCGAAGCCGATGCGGCAGCCGCCCAGGTGGCGGCCCACGGCCTGGGGATTGCTCTTCTCGGCGGGCACGGCGTCGCAGTACACCACCTCAAAGGGCTTCTCATACACGTTGGACATGAACTCGGCGTCAAAGCTCCGCTTGCCGCCCACGCAGTAGGTGGCCTTCATGGCCTCATAGATGTCCTTGCTGCCGCTGAGATAGACCTTGAAGCCGCCCATATACCACAGCATGGTCTTGATGAGCCGATCCACATAGTAGGTGTCGGCCTCCGCCATGTCCGGCGTGCCGTGGATAAAGGTCTTGTACACGGCCACCTCGCCGCCGGCCCGCTCCACGGCGATGTCCAGGGGCTGCCTGGCGTCCTTCAGAAAAGCGGTGCAGAACTTGCCCAGGGGCAGGAAGCCGGGATCCAGCTCCGGCACATGTTTCACAGGCACCTCAATACCCAGATGCTTCATTCGGATACATCCTCCTTTTTTGTCGGAAACACACAGAGTTCCTTCCCCTATAGGCTATCAGTTTTTTTGAATCTGTCAAGCATATTTTCAGGTTTTTGAAAATAATTTTCTAAACTCTCTTGACGGGGGCGGCGGGGACAGGTATGATGGTGGCAACAGGGGAGGTTTCCCCCGAATCTGAAAAGGTGGGATCAAGGATGGATCTGTCTATTCGGCTGCAATGCCATCAGAAATGGGTTAAGGAGGAGCTGGAGCGGAGCATCCGGTTCTGGCTGGAAAACGGCATGGATCCGGTGCACGGCGGCGTTTATACCTGTCTGGATCGGGAGGGCAAGGTGTTCTCCACCGACAAGAGCGTCTGGATGCAGGGCCGCTGCGCCTGGATGTTCGCCTATCTGTGCCACGTGTACGGCGTGAAGGATGAGTGGCTGGAGGCCAGCAAGAGCTGCCTGGACTTCATGGAGAAGTACTGCATCAACCGGGAGGCGGGCAACCGCATGTACTTCACCGTCACCGGCGACGGCAAGCCCCTGCGCCAGCGCCGCTACTGCTTCTCCGAGGGCTTCTATGCCATCGCCAATGCGGAGTACTACGGCGTCACCGGCGACAAGGAGTGCCTGGCGCGCGCCCGGGCCGCCTATGATCTGATCTGGAACCTGAACCAGGGGCTCATCACCGACCCCACCGGCCTGGGCCCCAAGACCATCCCCGAGACCCGCTCCGGCCGCGCCCTGGCCAACCCCATGATCTACCTGAACATCACCTCCGTGCTGCGCCGGGTGGATCCCGAGCAGGAGGCCCTGTACAATGAGCGGGCCGCCGAGTGCGTGAACGAGATCTTCCAGTACCACTACAAGCCCGAGCTGGGCTGCACCCTGGAGAGCGTGGCCATGGACGGCACCCCCCGCCTGGACGTCACCGAGGGTCGGGTGGTCAACCCCGGCCACGACATCGAGTGCTCCTGGTTCCTGATGGAGGATGCCAACCGCAAGGGGGACAAGAAGCAGCACGAGACCGCCGTGAAGATCTTCGACCAGGCCATCAACGCCGGCTGGGACTACGAGTACGGCGGACTGCTCTACTTCATCGACTGCCTGGGCCGTCCCCCCGAGGCCTATGAGCACGACATGAAGCTGTGGTGGCCCCACGACGAGATCCTCATCGCCTCCCTGATGATCTTCCGGGACACCGGCGACGAGCAGTACCTGACCTGGTTCGAGCGCACCCTGGACTACTGCAAGGAGCACTTCTCCGACCCCGAGTTCGGCGACTGGTACGGCTACCTCCGCCGGGACGGCAAGCCCACCATGCCCGCCTGCAAGGGCAGCACCTTCAAGGGCCCCTTCCACCTGCCGCGGATGCTGATCATGTGCGATCAGATGCTGGATCAGCTCCTGGCCAAGCAATAAGGGGGGCGCTTATGCCCTTCGGCAATGTATTTGAGAAGATCAACAGCGAGTACTACCAGCTGACCAGCGCGGAGAAAAAGGTGGCCGACTACGTGGTCATCCACCAGCAGAAGACCCAGTTCATGTCCATCTCCGAGCTGGCGGAGGAGTCCGGCGTGGCGGAGGCCACCATCTCCCGGTTCTGCCGGAGGCTGGACTACAAGGGGTATAACGCCTTCAAGCTGGCGGTGGCCAACTCCACGGCCGGCCGGCCGGACACCCTGCCCACCCAGGGCGAGGTGCTCCCGGAGGACAGCATCGAGGAGATGGGCCGCAAGGTCTACGCCGCCGACCGGGACGCCATGGCCCAGACCCTGGAGCTGATCCGCCCCGAGGCCATCCGCCGGGCGGCGGACATCCTCTTCTCCGCGGAGAAGGTGCTGTGCATGGGCCAGGGCGGCTCCATGCTCCTGGCCCAGGAGTGCGCCCACCTGTTCAGCACCAGCATGCCCAACTTCACGGCGGTGGTGGATTCCCACATGCAGGCCATCGCCGCCTCCCACCTGACGCCCCGGGACGCGGTGCTCTACTACTCCTACTCCGGCTCCACCGAGGAGCTACTGAAAAACCTGAAAATCGTCCGGGAGCGGAAGGCCATGGCCATCCTGATCACCCGCTTCCCCAAGTCGCCGGGGGCAGCCTATGCCGACGTGGTGCTCCAGTGCGGCTCCCGGGAGGGGCCGCTCCAGGTGGGCTCCGTGGCGGCCCGGGTGGCCCAGCTCTATTTGACGGACGTGCTCTTCCACGAGGTCTGCCGCCGGGACGCGGCCAGGTGCGCCGCCACCCGGGAGATCGTGGCCGAGGTACTCTCCGACAAGCACATCTGACCGCGGCAGGGCGATTTTGAAAGAAAATTGCAGAACAAAAAATGTTTTGAAAATTTTTTTGAAAATCGTATTGACAAACCCGGCCCGAAACTATACAATCTACACAACGGGGGCAACCCCAGTCCTCGCAAAATTTATCAAAAATGAGGAGGATGTAACAATGAACATGAAGAAACCTCTTGCTCTCCTGCTCGCCGCCGGCATGACCCTCGGTCTGGCCGCCTGCGGCGGCGGAACCCAGGGCAGCAGCGAGACCCCCGCCGGCAGCTCCAACGCTCCTGCCAGCGAGACCTCCAGCGGCGGCGCCGTGGAGCTGAACCTGTGGTCTTTCAACATCGGCGGCTTTACCGATGCCGCCGCCTGGGAGCCCATCGTGGCCGCCTTCAACGAGGCCAACCCCGACATCACTGTCACCGTGACCCCCATCAACTATCAGGACGGCGACCAGAAGCTGACCACCGCCATCAGCTCCAACAGCGCCCCCGACATCATCTTTGAGGGCCCCGAGCGCATCGTGGGCAACTACGCCCGTGAGGGCCTGATGGTGGATCTGTCCGATCTGTGGACTGCCGGCGGCTCCGACATCGCCGAGGGCATCTCCAGCGTGTCCCAGCTGGACGGCACCTACTACATGTACCCCCTGAGCGTGGCCGCCCACTGCATGGCCATCAACTACGAGGTCTTTGAGGCCGCCGGTGCCCTGCAGTACATCGACGAGGAGACCCGCACCTGGACCACCGACGACTTTGTCAACGCCATGGCCGCCATCCGTGACGCGGCCGCTGCCGGCACCGTCAACGTGGCTACCCCCGGCATCGTCTACTGCGGCGCCCAGGGCGGCGACCAGGGCACCCGCGCCCTCGTCAACAACCTGTACTCCGACTACTATGTCACCGAGGACGGCACTTCCTACAATGCCAACAGCGCCAACAATGTGAAGGCTCTGACCCTGCTGCAGAACATGGTGAACGCCGGCTCTCTGTCCGCCAACGCCAGCTACGCCGCTGCCGATGAGCTTCAGGCTTTCGCCAACCAGACCTGTGCGGTCAGCTTCTGCTGGAACTTCTCCAACTACAGCCAGTACGCGGACCAGACCCAGTTCACCCCCTTCGCCATGGCGTTCCCCTCTGACGATGGCACCCCCGAGCTGGAGATGGCCGGCCCCTACGGCTTCGGTATCTTCGACAACAAGGACCAGGCTAAGATCGACGCCGCCAAGAAGTTCATCGACTTTGTCTGCAACGATGCCACCGCCGGTGTGGAGGCTGTGAAGACCTCCAGCTTCTTCCCCGTGCACTCCGACTGGGGCGATGTCTACGCCGACGCTGAGGATGCCGACCTGCGCGCTCCCTTCGCCCTGATGAGCAACTATCTGGGCCGCTACTACAACCTGACCGGCGGCTGGACCGAGCAGCGCGCCCTGTGGTGGCCCATGCTCGCTGAGATCCTGACCACCGGCGCTGACGTTCAGATCGCTGCCGACAACTTCGTGTCTCAGGCGAACGCCAACATCGGCTGACCTCCTGCGGAAGCACGTATCCTGTTCCATGCGATCCTGTGCCCGCTCCCTGAATGAGAGGGGGCGGGCACTGTGTATCTTCCGTCCTCCCCGGGGGAGGGCAGGCAAATTCTTGTCAAAGAGGGGGAAATCTTATGGCTCAGAACACTCCTGCTCCGGCTGCCGGACAGAAGCCTAAAAAAGTCAAGAAAAGCGCTACCTCCGGTATGAGCCGCGCGCTGGTGCGGCGGGAGACCACCTCGGCCTACCTGTTCCTGCTGCCCAGCCTGATCTTCTTTGTGACCTTCGTGGTCGTCCCCATGTTCATCTGTGTGTATTACAGCTTTACCGACTACGGACTGGGCGGCGTCAAGGGCTTCGCCGGCCTGTCCAACTACATCAAGCTGTTCCAGGACCCCATCTTCCACCGCGGCTTTCTGAACACGGTGCTCATGGTGGTGGTGGCGGTGCCCAGCGTCACCGCATTCTCCCTGTGGGTGAGCTCCGCCATCTACAAGATGCACTCCATTCCCCGCTCCTTCTTCCGATGTGTGTTCTACCTGCCGGTGGTCACCGGCTCGGTGGCCATCACCGTGGTGTGGAAGTGGATCCTGGACCCCTACAACGGCATCCTCAATCAGGTGGCCGGCACCTCCAGCTTTGACTGGCTGGGCAATCCAAAAACCGCCATCTGGTTTATCATCCTGATCCTGTTCACCACCTCCATCGGTCAGCCCATCGTGCTGTATGTGGCGGCTCTGGGCAATGTGGACAACTCCATTATCGAGGCAGCCGAGGTGGACGGCGCCACCAAGTTTCAGGTGTTCTGGAAGATCAAATGGCCCTCCATCATGCCCACTACCCTGTATGTGCTGGTCATCACCACCATCAACACCTTCCAGTGCTTCGCGCTGATCCAGCTGCTGACCAAGGGCGGCCCGCTGAACTCCACCATGACCATCATGTACCAGGTCTACGACACCGCGTACCGGCTCAACGACCTGGGCTATGCCTGTGCCATCGGCGTGGTTCTGGCCCTCATCATCGCCATTTTCTCCGCCATCCAGTTCAAAGTGGCGAAGACTGACAATTAAGGAGGGGCGAGAACATGAAAAAAACCACTGATCTGAGCGGCACCTCCAAGGGGTATAAGGTTTTCTCCGTGGCCATCCTGGTGGTCATGGTGATCTTCTTCCTGTTCCCTCTGTACTGGATCGTCACCGGCTCCTTCAAGAACAAGCTGGAGATCACGGCCCGGACGCCCATCTGGTTCCCCATCGAACCCACGGTGGAAAACTACGCCCGGCTGTTTGACAACCCCGCCTTCCTGTGGCTGTTCAACATCATCTTCATTTCGGCGGCGGCTATGATCCTGACCTGTCTCACCGCCTCCCTGGCGGGCTACGCCCTGGGCAAGAAGCGCTTCATCGGCCGGGGCGTCCTGTTCACCATCATCATCTGCGCCATGGCCCTGCCCAAGCAGGTCATCGTCATCCCCCTGCTGCAGGAGATGACCGCCATCGGCCTCAACGACAACATCTGGGCCGTGATCCTGCCCACCGTGGGCTGGCCCTTCGGCGTGTTCCTGATGAAGCAGTTCTCTGAGACGGTGCCCACCGAGATTCTGGAGGCCGCCCGTGTGGACGGCGCCGGCGAGCTGCGCACCTTCTTCAGCGTGGTGTTCCCCATGATCAAGCCGGGCATCGGCGCCCTGGCCATCTTCACCTTCGTCAACACCTGGAACGACTACTTCCTCCAGCTGGTCATGCTCACCAGCACGGAGAGCTGGACCCTGCCGCTGGCCATCGCCAACCTTCAGGGCGAGATGTCCACTGACTTCGGCCTGATCATGGCGGGCGCGGCGCTGGCCTCCATTCCCATCATCATCGTATTCGTGGCCTTCCAGAAGTACTTCACCCAGGGTATCGCCATGGGTGCGGTCAAGGGCTGATCCTAAAAAACTTTAAATCTTTGCAAATTATATTGGAGTGATCGATTTATGCGCGATTTCAGCAAATATCAGGGCGTCATCCCGGCATTCTACGCATGCTATGACGATTTGGGCGCCGTCAGCGCCACCAAGGTGCGGGAGCTCACCCGCTATCTGATCGGCAAGGGCGTGAAGGGCCTGTATGTGGGCGGCTCCTCCGGCGAGTGCATCTACCAGAGCGTGGAGGAGCGCAAGCTGGTCCTGGAGAATGTGATGGCCGAGGCCAGAGGCAAGGTCACCATCATCGCCCACGTGGCCTGCAACAACACCTCTGACAGCCAGGCCCTGGCCGCCCACGCGGAGAGCCTGGGGGTGGACGCTATCGCCGCCATTCCACCCATTTACTTCCACCTGCCTGACTACGCCATCGCCAAGTACTGGAACGACATCTCCGCCGCCGCCCCGAACACGGATTTCGTCATCTACAACATCCCCCAGCTGGCCGGTGTGGCCCTGAACGGCTCCCTGCTCAAGGAGATGCTGAAGAATCCCCGGGTCATCGGCGTAAAGAACTCCTCCATGCCTGTCCAGGACATTCAGATGTGGAAGGACGAGGGCTGCATCGTATTCAACGGCCCCGATGAGCAGTTCCTGTCCGGCCTGGCGGCGGGCGCCATCGGCGGCATCGGCGGCACCTATGCCGTCATGCCCGAGCTGTATCTGAAGATCTATGAGTTGTACGGCAAGGGTGAGATGGAGACCGCCCGCCAGATCCAGAACGAGGCCTGCCGCATCATTTACAAGATGTGTACCGCCAAGGGCAACCTGTACGCGGTCCAGAAGGCCATCATCCGTCTCCAGGGCGGCCCCGACGCGGGCAGCGTCCGCCTGCCCATGCCCCCTCTGGCCGACGGAGACGCATCCATCGTGCGGGAAGCGGCAGGGATGATCTCGGCTGCCATCGGGAAGTAC
>NZ_JAHZDL010000091.1:0-9022 GCF_019422385.1 Flavonifractor sp. | reverse complement strand
CCCTCTACGTCACCCTGGAGCCCTGCCCCATGTGCGCCGGGGCCATCGTCAACGCCCGCATCCCGGTGGTGTGCTACGGGGCCAGGGACGACAAGGCGGGGTGCTGCGGCTCGGTGCTCAACCTGTTCGAGGAGCGGTTCAACCACCACCCCCGGGTGTACGGCCATATCCTGGAGGAAGAGTGCGCCGGGCTGCTCCAGGAATTTTTTGAAAATCTCCGCTGATTTCATGAAATTGTAACATCCGGCGCTAGGTTTGTTAACAACCCTCTGTTACCATAACACTTGCAAGAGACAGCGCTTCTTTTCATTCTATCCTCCAATTCAGAACGTCCGGCCGCGGGAGCAATCCCCGGCCGGACTTCTGCATTTGGCCGGTTTTTCCACATTTTCCACCGAATTTTCCCACATGACAGGAACTTTACAAAAAAAGATTGAAATTTAATACTCCTGTAACAGATGGAGTTTTTTTCGTTAACATCTCCTTGGTATGATCATACTCGCAAGAGACAGTTTCTTTTCATTTCATTGTATCCTCTTTCCTTCGATGAGGGCCGGACGTCAGGAGCAGGCGTCCGGCCTTTATCGTCGTCGGCACAGCCGGCCCTGCGGCGTATACGAAACGGGCGGCGGGGGCAAGCCCCCGCCCTACGGGCTGTGTGCCGCCGCAACCGCTCACTGTGCCTCCTCTCCCCACGGCGACCACTTCGTTGGGTCGCCGCGGGCCGCCCGGGGCGCGGCAGCGCCTGAAACGAACAGAAAAAAGGAACCGGGCGTGGATGCACGCCCGGTTCTTGCCTTGTCTGTACGGCTTTCCGCCGCCGTGGGCCCCCGTTCTGGGGGGCGCCGGGGGCACCGTCAGATGGGCGGATGATATCCGCCCCTACGGCCTGGCAGTTGTTATACCGCCCCTGGAGCCTGTGCCTCAATACAGCCCCAGCACGTACCGGAACAGGAGCCGCTTCCAACGGGGCAGGGCGGCGTCCACCTGGCGGGCCACGTCCCCGGCGGCGCGGACGGCGGCGTGCCGCTCCTCCTCGGTCAGGGTGTGGTTGGAGAACCGGGCCTTCTTGGCCAGCTCGGTGATCTCCTCCGGCGTTTCCCCGCCCCAGGGCTCCAGCCGCCGCAGGTAGCGGTAGACGGCCACGGCGGCCTGGTTGGTGTCCCGGTCTCCGAACCGCTTTTCCCTTCCCCGGCGGGCCAGTCGGCGGCGGAGGGGGAAGGCCAGGACGAGGAGCAGGACGGCCAGCGGAACCCACAGCACCGACGGGTCGAAGCCCTGCCCGCCGTCTCCCTCCGGCTCCACGGCCTGGGAGGCGGTGGGGGCGGGGGTGTCGGTTTCCTCGGGGGCCTGGCTGGCCGAGGGCGTGGGGGTGGGGGTAGGAGTGGCCTCCGGCTCCGCCGTCACCCCGCTCTGGCCGGGGGTGGAGCCGGCATAGGCCGGGGTGACCTCCACCGGCTCCCAGCCGTAGCCCTCGATGTACACCTCCACCCAGGCGTGGGCGGCGGAGTCGGGCACCCGCACGTGGCCGGAGGCGGGCACATCGGCCACGTAGCCCGCCACATACCGGGCGGGGATGCCCATCCAGCGCAGCAGCAGGGTGGCCGCGCTGGCAAAGTGCATGCAGTAGCCCCGGCGGCTCTCGGTGAGGAAGTAGGTCACATAGTCCTCCCCCTCCGGGGTGGCAGGGGTGTTGGGGTCGTACTGGGCGATGGAGGCCAGGTAGGCGGCCACCCCCCGGGCAGCGGCCACCTCGTAGGGCTCCCGCTCCAGGAGGGGGGCGTCATAGTAGTCCCAGGCCAGGTCATAGGCCGCCGGGACGGCCTCCTCCAGCACCTGGTACAGGGCCGGGTTCTCCCGGCGGGCGGGCAGCCTGAGGTAGTAATATTCGACGAATTTCTGGTAGTCCTGCTCCGCCCGGGCGGCCTCGCCGGTGAGGCTCCCCCAGTCCCGCCGCGGATCGGCGTCGGGCTGGACGTAGAGGGTGTGGGTCCAGATGTCCTCCGCCCGGGCCAGGTGGGAGTCGTAGACGAACTCCGCCCCGGACAGCTCGTCCGGCTGGGTGAGGAGCTGGTAGGGGGCGTACACATAGCCGGGGTCGGCCCCCACGTTGTGCACCGTCACCGCCGCGTAGTCCCCCGCCTCCCCGGACGAGCGGGCGGCCAGGGCGGGGAAGTTCAGGGGCTGACAGCCCCGGAGCTTGATGAGGTAGGGCAAGTGAACCAGGCCCGGGTATCTGTCAATGGAGTCGATGGATATGTTCAGAATGATGTCCCCGTCTTCCGTGGTGGTGCTTCCCGAGTCCAGCTCCAGCGAGCTGTAGATGTCGTCGGGCAGGGGCAGCCAGCGCTCCCCGTCATAGAGGGCGCCGGAGAAGCCCCGCAGGTAGATGCGGCCCTCCAGCTCGGTGTCCACCTCCAGCACCGTGCGGCCGGAGAAGCGCAGGGGCCCGCTGTTCAGGGACACCGAGCCGTCGGACGCGGCCAGCCGGCCGCCGCCCCCGCCGCCGAAGGGGCCGGTGCCGTCCAGCCAGATGCCGCTGTATTTTACCACCTGGCTGGTGATGTGCTCCAGGGCGTCGTCGGCCCAGGCGGGCCGCTGATAGCTGTTCTGGGGCATGGCCAGGGTGAGGGCGGAGAGCAGCAGCGCCCCGGCGGGGAGGGCCATCAGGTTGAGCAGGGCCGCCCCGTGGGGATCCTGCCGCCGCACCAGTGAGGTGAGGCCCAGCACGCACCACCCCAGCACCAGGGCCATGAGGGGGAGCCAGCCGGGGGTGACGGAGATGCACAGGGGGGCCAGCACCAGGGGCACGGAGCACCAGAAGGCAAACCAGAAGGAGCGCAGGCGCACGATGCCCAGGCCCAGCAGGGCCCCCAGGGGCACCGTCACCAGCAGCACCAGCAGGGTGGCCGCCGCCGTCCAGGTGTCGGCGGGCAGCTCCGCGGCGGGCTGGATCATGCCGTCCAGCCCCAGGCTCAGGCAGAAGGTGTTGACCACCGAGCAGCGGACGGACACCTCCCCCAGGGCCAGGCCGTCCCACATCCGCCACAGGGCGGCGCCCCACAGCCCGGCGCATACCGCCAGGGGGAGGGCCCACCACCGGCGGGGGAGAGACCACACCGCCAGGAAGATCAGGGCGCACAGGGCGCACCCGGCGTACACCAGGGGGAGGGACACGTCCAGGGTGAAGGCGGTGCAGAAGCTCCCCACCGCGCCGGCGAGCACCAGGAAGAGCAGCACCCCGTCCCCCAGCAGCACCAGGGGGCCCCGCCTCAGGGGGGCGGGACGGGGCCTGCGGATTTTTTCGCGCCTCATAGTCCGCCCCCTTCCAGGCCGCTGGCGGTGACGTGGATGCGGCGTACCCGGCCCCCCTCGCCGGGCAGGCGGAGGGGCAGATCCAGCATGGAGGCCCCCGCCTCCGGCGCGGGGGCGGAGAAGGCCAGGGCCAGGCAGGAGAGCAGCGCCGCCTCACTGTCCACCGGCCGACCCTCCGTGCCGGTGCCGCCGGGGCCGGCCCAGCGGATGTGGTGGGGCCGCTGCCGCTCCAGCAGCCAGCGGGACAGGGCGCACAGCCGGGCAAAGGTCTCGTCCAGCACCTCCGGCGCGCCGAAGCGGTCAAAGGTGAGCACCAGGGCGGCCCGGTGGGGCTCCAGGGTCTCCTTCACCACCAGCTCGTCCCGCTTGGAGGACAGCTTCCAGTGGACGGAGCGCAGGGGATCGCCGGGCCGGTAGTTCCGGAGATCGTAGTCCTCCCCGGGGCCGCCGCCGGGCCGGGGCCGGAGGGCCGCCCCCTCGCTGCGGCCGGACAGCAGGCCGGGGGGCACCTCCAGCTCCACCGGCCGGGGGAGGGAGAGTACCTCCGCCGGGGCGGGCTTCCTCAGAGGGATGGGGAACAGGCCCAGCAGATCACAAGTCCACGCCCCCTCCGCCCGGCACGCCAGGCAGCCGCAGTGGGCGGCGGGGACGGTGAGCTCCCCGGCCGTTTCCCCGGGGGCGGGGGCCCAGGACAGGGCGTCCCCCTCGCCGGTGAGCCGGTTCTCCCACCGCAGGCGCACCTTCACCCGGGGCAGGGGGAAGGGGGTGCGGCACTCCAGGGTGAGGCGGAAGGACGCCTCGCCCCCCCGGATCACCGTGGGGGCGGCGGGGGAGAGGGTGAGGGTGCAGCCCAGGGCCGCCGGCAGGCTCAGCGCCGCCGCCAGCACGGGCAGGAGCACCACCAGCGCCAGGGTGAAGGTGGACAGGTAGAAGCGGAAGAAGATCTGAAAGAGCACCGCCAGCCCCAGCAGGGCGGCGTAGGCAATCCGTCGCCGGGCCATGGCGTCACCCGATCCTGGGGGCGCTGACCCTGGCCAGCAGCTCCGCCGCCGGGTCAAAGGACTTGTCCCCCTCCGCCCGGGGGGAGAGGAGCAGCCGGTGGGGCACCACGTCGGGGAACACCAGCTCCACGTCCTCCGGGTTCACGTAGTCCCGCCCCCGCACCAGGGCGGCGGCCTTGGCCATGGCGGCCAGGGCCAGGGTGGCCCGGGGGCTGGCCCCCTGGAGGATCATGGGGTGCTCCCGGGTGGCGCCCACCAGGCGGACGATGTAGTCCAGCACCTCGTCGGACAGGTAGACCGCCCCGGCCTTTTCCCGCAGAGCCAGCAGGCCCTCCCGATCCACCACCTGCTCCACGCTGTCCAGGGGGTTGCCCCCCTGGCGGCGGCGCACCATGTCCATCTCGTCCGCCGGGGCGGGGTAGCCCAGGGACAGGCGCACCATGAACCGGTCCATCTGGGAGTCGGGCAGGGGCTGGGTGCCTGAGGCCCCCGCCGGGTTCTGGGTGGCGATGACCAGGAAGGGCCGGGGCACCGGGTGGGACGCCCCGTCCACCGTCACCTGCCCCTCCTCCATGGCCTCCAGCAGGGCGGACTGGGTGCGGCTGGTGGCCCGGTTGAGCTCGTCGGCCAGGAACAGGTTGCACAGCACCGCCCCCGGCTGGTACTCCATCCGCCCCGCCTCCTTGTTGTAGAGGGTGAAGCCGGTGATGTCCGAGGGCATCACGTCGGGGGTGAACTGCACCCGGTTGTAGTCCAGGCCCAGGGCCTTGGAGAAGGCCAGGGCCATGGTGGTCTTGCCCACGCCGGGGATGTCCTCCAGCAGGATGTGCCCCCCGGCCAGAATGGCCAGCAGCACCCGGGCCAGCACCTCGTCCTTGCCCACCACGGCGCGGCGCACCTGGGCCAGAATGGCCGCCGCCAGTTTCGCCTCGTTCATACAGGCTTCCGCCTCCTTTGCAGGTTCTTATCCACCATTTTAGCAGAGGAATTTGTTATGTCAACGCAAATTCGGTTACAGATCCCGCCGGGGGGTGCAAAAAATAGCCCAAAGCCCTTGCATGGCGGGATTTTTTGTGCTATAGTACGTATGATAGTAGTAGTGGTATGGTGAGAGTGGGGTTGCGGCTCCGCTCTTTCTTATTGAAAAAAGCGGGGCTGTAAATTTCTGGATGCCCCTGTGCAGGAGGGATTGCCCATGGCAAAAGTCACCGAGCTGGTGGCCGGTCTGGCCGCCCCCATCGCGGAGGAAAACGGCTGCTCCCTGTGGGACGTGGAGTACGTCCGGGAGGCGGGGCAGTGGTTCCTGCGCATCTATATCGACAAGGAGGGCGGCGTGTCCATCAACGACTGCGAGGCGGTGAGCCGCCCCCTGTCCGACGCCCTGGACGAGGCCGACCCCATCGAGGGCAGCTATGTGCTGGAGGTGTCCTCCGCCGGAGCCGACCGTCCCCTGAAAAAGCCCGCCCACTTCCAGCAGTTCCTGGGCAGCGAGGTGGATGTGCGCCTCTACCGGCCCCTGGACGGCCGGAAGGAGTACACCGGCGTGCTGAGGGGGTACGCCGACGGGGACGTGACCATTGAGCTGGGCGGCGCGCCCCGCACCTTCGCCAAGAAGGACGTGGCCCAGGTGCGCCTGACCGTGCGGTTTTAGGGGGCGGCGGGGGCAAGCCCCCGCCCTACGCAGAGGCGGATATCATCCGCCCGCCGGATACAACCTGCCATACAGGGGCGCGCGGCGCGCGCCCGCGTGAGACGAGTGAGGAGATAGAACGATTATGCCGAAGAAGAACGCCAAAGCGCAGAAGACCAACGAGCTGGACGGGGCGGAGTTTTTCGCCGCCATCAACCTGATTGAGAAGGAGAAGGGCATTCCCAAGGCCTACATGCTGGAGAAGATCACCCAGGCCCTGGTCACCGCCTACAAGCGGGATCACGAGGGCGCGGGGGACAACGTGACGGTGGAGGCCGACGAGGAGAAGGGCACCGTGCGCATGTTCGTCAAGAAGGATGTGGTGGAGGAGGTGGATAACCCCTGCACCGAGATGAGCCTGGAGATGGCCCGGGATAAGCTGCCCCAGGCCCAGCTGGGCGACGTGATCCGCATCGAGGTGCGCACCCGGGACTTCGGCCGCATCGCTGCCCAGACCGCCCGCCAGGTGATCATCCAGGGCATGCGGGAGGCCGAGCGGGGCATGATCTATGACGAGTTCTCCTCCAAGGAGCACGAGCTGCTCACCGGCGTGATCACCCGCATCGATCCCCGCTCCGGCGGGGTGAGCCTGCGCATCGGCTCCGGCAACGAGGCCACCGAGGCCTTCCTGGCCCCCGGTGAGCAGGTCAAGGGCGAGGAGTACGTGGAGGGCATGCGCCTGCGGGTGTATGTGGTGGAGGTGCGCCGCTCCACCAAGGGGCCCCAGGTGCTCATCTCCCGCACCCACCCCGGCCTGGTCAAGCGCCTGTTCGAGCTGGAGGTGCCCGAGATCTACGACGGCACCGTGGAGGTCAAGTCCATCGCCCGGGAGGCGGGCAGCCGCACCAAGCTGGCCGTCTGGTCTGCCGATCCCGACGTGGACGCCATCGGCGCCTGCGTGGGCCCCCGGGGCCAGCGGGTGAACAACATCGTCAATGAGCTCAAGGGCGAGAAGGTGGACATCATCAAGTGGTCGGAGGATCCGGCCCAGTATATCGCCGCCGCCCTGTCCCCCGCCGACGTGGTCAGCGTGGACATCCACGAGGAGGGCAAGAGCTGCCGCGTGGTGGTGCCCGACGACCAGCTCTCCCTGGCCATCGGCAAGGAGGGCCAGAACGCCCGCCTGGCCGCCAAGCTCACCGGCTGGAAGATCGACATCAAGCCCGCCTCCGCCCCCGCCGACGAGGCGCCGGAGGACGAGGACGACGTGATCCTGGACGACGGGGACGAGATCATCGCCGACGAGGCGGAGGGCGAAACCGAGGAATAATCCGGACAGCGGGCGCACACGCAGGTGCGCCCCTACGAGTGCCGTGTCGGCGCGATCGTAGGGGCCGACCTGTGTGTCGGCCCGCCCGTCCCTGAGCACCCAAAAAAGGAGGTTGCGGAGATGCCCAAAAAGATCCCCATGCGTCAGTGCCTGGGGTGCCGGGAGATGAAACCCAAGAAGGAGCTCATCCGGGTGGTGAAGAGCCCGGAGGGGGAGATCTCCCTGGACTTCAAGGGGAAGAAGCCGGGCCGGGGGGCCTACGTGTGCCCCAATCCGGAGTGCCTGAAGAAGGCGCGGAAGGCCCGGGCCCTGGAGCGGGCCTTCTCCGCCCCCATGCCCGACGGGGTGTACGACGCCCTGGAGGCGCAGATGCAGGCAGGTGACGGCGATGGATAGCGCGCTGCACCTGCTGGGCATCGCCCGCAAGGCCGGCCGGGCGGAGGTGGGGGAGGAGCCCGCCGGTGCCGCCTGCCGGGCCCGCCAGGCCAGGGTGCTGCTGGTGGCCGCCGACGCGGCGGACAACAGCATCCGCCGGGCCGCCCGCTTCGCGGAGGCGGGGCAGGTGCCCTGGCTGAAAACCCCGTGGGACAAGGGAACCCTGGGGGGCGCGGTGGGGCGCACGGCCTGCGCCATGCTGGCCCTCACCGACGCGGGGCTGGCCGCCGCCCTGGTGGAGAAGCTGGCCCAGGCCGACCCGGACGCCTACGGCCCCGCGGCGGAGGCGCTGCGGGACAAGGCCGACAGGCAGCTCCAGCGCCAGCGGGAGCAGCGGGCCCATGAGAAGAAGCTGGAGCGGGCAAAGAAAAAGCCCTGGGCGCCCCCGCCCGCCGGGCGCGCCGCGCCGAAAAACCGGGGCCCCGGCAAGAAGAAAAAGAGGACGCCATGAGACGGCGAGAATACGTTTGCAACGACGTGGGTTTGTTCCAATAAGAAAGCGCAGCGGCGCCGCTGTGTTTTCCTATTGGTGCAGGCCCGCCAATGGAGGTGGCTTTTTTGCTGAACAACAAGTATCGCGTGCACGAGGTGGCCAAGGACTTCGGTAAGAACTCCAAGGAGATCACCGACATCCTGACCGAATATGCGACCACGCCCAAGAACCACATGCAGCCCCTGGACGACCGGGAGCTGTCCCTGATCTTTGAGTATCTGACCCAGCACAACCAGGTGGACAGCCTGGAGAGCATCTTTGCCGAGGTGTACCGGGAGCCCAAGCCCGCCCCCAAGGCGGAGCCGGCCAAGCCCGCCCAGGGCAGCCAGCAGCCCCAGGGCCAGAAGAGCGGCAAGGGCGGCCAGAACAGCAGCGGCCAGGCCAGACCCGCCGGCCAGAACGGCGGCCAGGCCCAGAATCAGGGCGGCCAGAAGCCGCCCCAGCAGCAGCCGGCCGCCAGCCGCCCCGGCGCCCGTGTCCCCGAGAAGAAGGTGGTGGACACCCGCAAGGGCGGCCAGGTGAACCTGGAGAAGTACGACCAGCGGCTGGAGGATCTGGCCGCCGGCAAGACCAAGCAGATGCAGGGCGGCAAGCAGAAGTTCCAGGGCCGCAACCAGCGCAAGGGCGGCTTCCAGGGCAGCAAGCGCCGCCAGGAGGAGCAGGAGAAGATGCGCCGGCTCCAGCTGGAGATCGCCAAAAAGACCCCCCTCACCGTGAAGATCCCCGACGAGATCGGCGTGGGCGAGCTGGCCAGCCGCATGAAGAAGACCGGCGCCGAGGTGGTCAAGACCCTGATGAAGAACGGCGTCATGGCCTCC
>NZ_JAHZDL010000090.1:0-9030 GCF_019422385.1 Flavonifractor sp. | reverse complement strand
ACGTCGGGGATCTCCCCGGCGGCCACGTCGCTGGGGGCGGCCCGGACGATCAGCGTCCCGCCGCCGAAGTCCTCCGTCTCAAAGCCGAACCGCTCCAGCAGGGGCAGCTGGGCCAGCAGGGCCGCCCCCTCCTCCGCCGGCGGGGTGAACACCACCGGCTCCAGCAGGGCCTGCACCATGGGCTGGTAGCCCTCGGCCTTCAGGCGGTCGAAGTTGAGCCGCTCGTGGGCGGCGTGCTTGTCGATGAAGAGCACCTTGTCCCCCTGCTCCACGACGATGTAGGTGTTGAGCACCTCCCCCGCCAGGCGCCAGGGCTCGGGCTCCGGAACGGGTTCCGGGGCGGGCACAGGCTTGGGCGCGGGGGCGGGCACGCTCCCCTCGTCCGGGGCCGCGCTTTGGGCCGGGGCGGCCCCTGCCGGGGAATCGGGTGCATCCTCCTGTTGTAGGGGCCGGACATCTGGCCGGCCCGCCGCCGGGGGCGCCGGTTTCACCGGGGGCGCGGTGAAGTCGCGGAGGGACAGCGCCTCCTGGACGGGGGAACGGCACGCCGGGGTCGTCGCGCCCCACGCCGGGCCGTCGAGGGCGGCGGCCCCTGCCGGGGAACCGGCCGCTACGGCCGCCGGTTTCACCGGGGGCGCGGTGAAGTCGTGGAGGGGCAGGGTCTCCTGGACGGGGGAACGGCGCGCCGGGGTCGTCGCGCCCCACGCCGGGCCGCCGCCCTCCGCAGACAGGGTTGACACAGGGCGCGCCGGGGCGGGCTTCCCGTCGTCCAGGGTGAGGGCGGGCCGGGTGTGATCCCCCTCCAGGGTGGACTTGACGGCGTAGTACACCGCGTCAAAGACCTTCTTGTCGCTGCCGAACTTGACCTCCTGCTTGGTTGGGTGGACGTTCACGTCTACGGCATTGAGGCGGGTCTTCAGGTGGAGCACGCAGCCGGGGAACCTGCCCACCATCTTCTGGTTGGCGTAGGCCTCCTCCAGGGCGGCCATCATGGTGCGGCTCTTGACGTAGCGGCCGTTGACGAAGAAGTGCTGATACCCTCTCGTGCCCCGGCAGCAGGTGGGCAGGGTGACAAAGCCGGTGACCGCCATGTCCTCGCCGGAGCCCTTCACCGCCTTGTACCCCAGGGCCATGTCCCGGCCCAGCACGGCGTAGAGGGCGGACTGGAGCTGCCCGTCGCCGGGGGTGAGCAGCTCCTGCTTCCCATCCCGGAGGAACTTGACGCTCACCTCCGGGTGGGACAGGGCCACCCGCTGCACCATGGCGAAGCAGGCCGCCCCCTCGGCGGCGTCCTTCTTCATGAATTTCAGCCGGGCGGGGGTGTTGTAGAACAGATCCCGCACCACCAGGGTGGTGCCCTGGGGGCAGCCGGCCTCCTCCCGGCTCACCACCGTACCCCCCTCCAGGGACAGGGCGGCGCCCAGCTCCTCCTCTGCCGTGCGGGTGAGCAGCTCCACCCGGGACACGGCGGAGATGGCCGCCAGGGCCTCCCCCCGGAAGCCCAGGGTGCCGATGGCCTCCAGATCGTACTCGGTGCGCAGCTTGCTGGTGGCGTGGCGGAGGAAGGCGGTGGGGGCCTCGTCATAGGCGATGCCGCAGCCGTTGTCGGTAACCCGGATCAGGCTCATGCCGCCGTGCTGGATCTCCACCGTCAGGGTGTCCGCCCCGGCGTCGATGGCGTTCTCCATGAGCTCCTTCACCACCGACGCGGGGCGCTCCACCACCTCGCCGGCGGCGATCAGATCCGCCACATGGGGGTCAAGTTGTTGGATGTGGGGCATAGAAGTACCTGCTTTCTAAAATAGGAAAATGGGCGGTAGGATAGGGCAAACGCCGGGCTTCCCCCTCAGGGGGGAAGCTGTCAGCCGTTAGGCTGACTGATGAGGGGGCGGTGGTTGCCAGACGCAGTTCCCCTCATCCGACACGGCGTTGCCGTGCCACCTTCCCCCCACCGGGGGGAAGGCTTTGGGTACCCTACGTCACCGCAAAAAACAGGGTGAAGGCGTTGATGACGGCGTGGAGGGCGATGGGGCTCCAGATGGAGCCGCCGTTGTCGTAGCACCAGGTGAGGGCCAGGGACATGGGCAGATACTGGACAAACAGCAGCAGGTAGCGGAAGTCCACCTGGCCGTAGGTAAAGACGAACTGCCACACACAGTAGACGGCGTACACCAGGGTGGAGAGCACATAGCCCAGGGCCCGGCTGTACCGCCGGCTGGAACCGAAGAGCAGGCCGCGGAACAGGGTCTCCTCCACCACGGGCATGAGCACCACCAGAATCACCACCGTGGCGGCGGGGGCCAGGGCGAACTGCTCCGGATAGCTCAGGCTGTTGGGGTTCTCCACCGGCAGAGGGATGCGCATCACCAGGAAGTGGAGCACCCCGGCGGCGATGAGGCCGGTAACGAAGGCGAACAGGTTCTCCGGCAGCCAGTCCAGCAGCAGGTGGAAGCCGTGCTTGAGAAAGCTCCAGAACACCAGGAACACCAGCACGGCGGAGAGCAGGTAGTACACCACGTTGGCCTCCGCCACCGGCAGGGCCCCCTGAAAGGCCCGCTGCACCCACCCCATCACCCAGGGGAACACCAGCACGTACAGGGCGAAAAACACCCATCCACGGCCCATCTCGGCCTTCGTCATCTGGGGACGCCAGGCGCGGCGTTGTCTGGTTGGCATGGTTTTCCTCTCTTTCTTTCTGGGGCTGTCCAATCAAATCCGGCTTCCCCCCGTCGGGGGAAGCTGTCAGCCGTCAGGCTGACGGATGCGGGGGTGGCGGACTGCCTGATAAGGCCCCCTCATCCGTCGCGGCCAAGCCGCGCCACCTTCCCCCCGTTGGGGGGAAGGCAAATACCGCCGTCACAGCATCTGCTTCAATTCATACACCAGGTTCATGGCCTCGATGGGGGTGAGGACGTTCACGTCCACCTGCCGCAGGCGGTCGGCCACTTTGGCGGCCCCCATGTCCAGCAGGGAGACCTGGTCGTCCGCCGCCGCTTTGGCAGGGGCGGCGGGGGTTGGCGCGGGGGCGCCCCCCTCCTCCAGCTCGGCCAGGATCTTCCGGGCCCGCTTCAGCACCGGCTCAGGCACGCCGGCCAGCTGGGCCACCTCGATGCCGTAGCTCTGGTCTGCCCCGCCCCGGACGATCTTCCGCAGGAAGAGCACCGTGTCCCCCTTCTTCTTGGCGGCGATGTTGTAGTTCTTCACCCCGGGGATGAGCCCCTCCAGGGCGGTGAGCTCATGGTAGTGGGTGGCAAACAGGGTCTTGGCCCCCAGCTTCTTCCGGTCGGCGCAGTACTCCAGCACCGAGCGGGCGATGGCCATGCCGTCGTAGGTGGAGGTGCCCCGGCCGATCTCGTCCAGGATCAGCAGGCTGTGGGCGGTGGCGTTTTTCAGCAGCTCGGCCACCTCGGTCATCTCCACCATGAAGGTGGACTGGCCGGCGGACAGGTCGTCGCTGGCGCCGATGCGGGTGAACACCCGATCCACCACCCCGATGCGGGCGGCCCTGGCGGGCACGAAGGAGCCCATCTGGGCCATGAGGACGATGAGGGCCACCTGCCGCATGTAGGTGCTCTTGCCCGCCATGTTGGGGCCGGTGATGATGGCCACCGTGTCGTCCTCCAGATCCATGTGGGCGTCGTTGGGCACAAAGGGGGCGCCGGTGAGCATCTTCTCCACCACCGGGTGCCAGCCCTCGGTGATGTCGATGCGGTCGGACAGATCCACCTCCGGCCGGCAGTAGCGCCGCTCGGCCGCCACGGCGGCGAAGGAGCACAGCACGTCCACCTGGGCCACGGCGGCGGCGGAGCGCTGGATGCGCCCCACCTGGGCGGCGGCCTGCTCCCGCAGGTCGCAGAAGAGCTGGAACTCCAGGGCGGTGAGGCGATCCTGGGAGGTGAGGATCTCGTGCTCCAGATCCTTCAATTCCTGGGTGATAAACCGCTCGCAGTTCACCAGGGTCTGCTTGCGGATGTAGTCCGCCGGCACCTGGTCGTAGTAGGACTTGGACACCTCGATGTAGTAGCCGAACACCTTGTTGAAGCCCACCTTCAGGCTCTTGATGCCGGTCTTTTCCTTCTCCCGGGCCTCGATGGCCAGCACCATGTCCTTCCCCCGGGTCTGGATGTCCCGGAGGCGGTCGACCTCGGCGTCGTAGCCCAGGCGGATGAAGCCCCCCTCCCGCACGGAGAAGGGCGGCTCGTCCACGATGGCCCGGCCGATCAGGTCCCGCAGCTCCTCCAGATCGTCCAGCTCCCCGGACAGGCTCTTCAGCAAGGCGGAGGGATAGGGGGCCAGCCGCTCCCGCAGCTCCGGCAGCTTCCCCAGCCCGGCGGCCAGGGACACCAGATCCCGCCCCCCGGCGGTGCCGTAGACGATGCGGCCGATGAGCCGCTCCAGGTCGGTGATCTCCCGCAGGACGCGGATGAGCTCCTCCCGGCCGATGGTGTCGTTCACCAGATCCTCCACCGCCCCCAGCCGCCGGGAGATGGCCGCCGGGGAGAGCAGGGGCCGCTCCATCCAGGCGCGGATGAGCCGGTGCCCCATGGCGGTGCGGGTCTTGTCCAGCACCCACAGCAGGCTCCCCTTCTTCTCCTTGGTGCGCAGGGTCTCGGTGAGCTCCAGGTTGCGCCGGGCGGTGAGATCCAGCTCCATGAACTGCCCGGAGGTGTACCAGCTCAGGGAGGCGATGTGGGACAGGTCGGTCTTCTGGGTCTCATAGAGATAGGCCAGCAGGCCGCCCACCGCCTGCACCGCCGCGTCGCAGGGCAGCTGGGCCAGGCCGTCGGGGAACTGCTTGGCCGCCGCCGAGCGGGCGGCGTCCAGCCGGAAGCGGCCCTCTCCCCCGTTTTCCACACGGCAGTTCAGCTTCTGGGTGAGAAACTCCACCAGGGCGGCGTCGCTGTACGCCCCGTCGGACAGCATGGCCTCCCGGGGGGCGTAGCGGCCCAGCTCGTTATACAGGTGCTCGTCGGTGTCGGGGCCGTCAAAGGCGGTGACGGCGCACTCGCCAGTGGAGATGTCGCAGAAGCACACGCCGGTGCCGGCGGAGTCCCGGTAGACGGCGCAGATGTAGTTGTTGCGCCCCTCCTCCAGCATGGAGGCGGTCATCACCGTGCCGGGGGTGACGATGCGGATGATGTCCCGATCCACCAGACCCTTGGCGGTGGCCGGATCCTCCATCTGCTCGCAGATAGCCACCTTGTACCCCTTGGCGATCAGCCGGGCGATATAGGCATCGGCGGAGTGGTAGGGCACCCCGCACATGGGGGTGCGCTGATCCTCCGGCTTGCCCCTGTCCCGGCTGGTCAGGGTCAGCTCCAGCTCCCTGGACGCCAGCTTGGCGTCCTCGTTGAACATCTCGTAAAAATCACCCAGCCGGAAAAACAGAATGCAGTCCGGGTGCAGCTCCTTTATGCGGAGATATTGCTGCATCATGGGGGTGTTCACTGGCGGCATGGCTTCTCTCCTGTTCTGTCTCTCTATCATGATGGTATGAATGGCCTCCCCCCGGCGGGGGGAAGGTGCCCCAGTGCGCACACTGGGGCGGATGAGGGGTTCCCCGTTCTCACACCGGGAGTGCCCCCCGCAGGGCGGGCCTGCCCGGCCGGGGCACCGCTTTCTTTCCAAAAGAAAGCGGTGGGAAAGAAAGGCCGGGGGGCTTCGCCCACCCTGGCCCCCCAATACGGGGGCTCATGGCGGCGGTGGGTTGTAATTGGCCCGCAAAGACCAGCCGCGCATTGCCGCAAGTTTTCCTGGCGGTTTTGTCACAGGCGCTGCCGCGCCCTGGGTGGCACGCATTGGGATTACCTTGCAGGCCCTGACAACGGTTGCGTTGTACCGGCCTGGCCCGCCGGGCCGCCGTCGGTGCCATGCCCCCGAAAAACAAGGGCGCTTGCGGCGGCGTTCGAGCGGCGGAGGCGTTACGAAGTAAGCCTTCGCCGCCGGTAAACTACCTGTAGGACAGCTCTGGGGGGTACATCCAATAGGGGGGCCGAGGCCCCCCTGATTGGTCGTTTCAAGGGGTGGGTGCAGGGAGGGGGAAATCGAAATCCCCCTCCCTGCTGGTTTTCCCCCCGCTTTTGCCATCAAAAGCGGGGCGCCCGCCGCGCAGGCGCTCGCCGGAGGCCGGGCCTCCATGGGGCGGGCGGATACTATCCGCCCCTACGGGCTGTCTGTCCGGCCCACCAGGTAATCGATGGACACGCCGAAGTAGTCGGCCATGCGGATGAGGGTGGAGACAGTGGCCTCCCGCTCGCCGTTTTCATAACGGTGATAGGTTCGGAGGTTAATGCCCACGGCGTCTGCGGCCACGGACTGGGAAACATGCTTTCCCTCCCGCAAGATTAAAAGACGTTCCGCAAAAGTTGCCATAAAAACTCCTTGACATTGACCGAACGGGCAATATATAATAAAAGCACGAATTGACCGTACGGTCAAATTTTTGGAGGGTTATACGATGCAGGATATCGTAGACTATCTCTTTGAATACGTCCAGGAGCACCGGCTGGCGTTCTACCTGAACGCCGACCCGGAGTATCAGAACGCGGGGCGGATGGCGGAGCGGGCGGCGGACTGGCTGGCGGCCAATCTTGGCCCGGAGGCCAGGGGCCAGCTGGAGCGCCTGACGGGCTGCAGTCTGGAGCAGGGGGATCTGACCGAGCGGGCGCTGTTCCGCTGCGGCCTGTCCCTGGGGCTGGAGCTGGGGGCGTTAGGCCGGCTCCCCGGATAGAGACCACTTGTTGGCCCCGGTGATCTTCACGTCCACGAACTGCCCAATGAGGCGGTCGTCCCCGGTGAGGCGCACCAGCCGGTTGCCGGGGGTGCGGGCGGTGAGGCCCTTATCGTCCTTCCCGTCCACCAGACAGCGGACGGTCTTGCCGATGTAGGCCCTGTGCTTTTCCTCGGAGATCTGATCCTGCCGCTCCACCAGCCGCTGGAAGTGGGCGGCCTTCTCCTCCTTGGAGATGGGGTCGTCCATTTTGGCGGCAGGGGTGCCCTCCCGGGGGGAGAAGATGAAGGTGAACAGGGCGTCGAAGCGCACCTGGTCGATGAGGGTCATGGTCTGCTCAAAGTCCTCGGCGGTCTCGCCGGGGAAGCCCACGATCACGTCGGAGGTGATCACCACGTCGGGGATGGCCGCCCGCAGGCGGCGCACCTTGTCCAGGTAGCCCGCCCGGTCGTACACCCGGTTCATGGCCTTGAGAATCCGGTCGCTGCCCGCCTGGAAGGGCAGGTGGAAGCAGGGGGCGATCTTGGGGGAGGAGGCCATGGTGTCGAACAGCTTCTGGGAGGCGTCCTTGGGGTGGCTGGTCATGAAGCGGAGCAGGAAGTCGCCCTCGATCTCAGAGGCGGCCTTCAGCAGATCCGCGAAGTCACAGGGAGTGTCCAGATCCTTGCCGTAGGAGTTGACGTTCTGGCCCAGCAGGGTGATGTCCTTGTACCCCTCGGCCACCAGGCCGCGGATCTCGTCCAGAATCACCTCCGGCTGCCGGCTGCGCTCCCGCCCCCGGACGTAGGGCACGATGCAGTAGGTGCAGAAGTTGTTGCAGCCGTACATGATGGACACCCAGGCCTTCACCCCCTCCTGGCGCACCAGGGGGATGCCCTCGGCGATGGAGCCGGGCTCGTCGGCGATGTCGAAGATGCGCCCCCGGCGGGTCACCAGGCGGTAGAGCAGCTCCGGGAACCGCCATAGGGCGTGGGGGCCGAAGACCAGATCCACCTGGCGGTAGCTCTCCTTGATCTTTTGGGCCATGTGGGGCTCCTGGGCCATGCAGCCGCACACACAGATCAGCTGCCCCGGCTTGGCCCGCTTGGTGTGCACCAGGGCGCCCACGTTGCCCAGCACCCGCATCTCCGCGTGCTCCCGGATGGCGCAGGTGTTGATGACGATCACGTCGGCCTCGGCCTCGCTGTCGGTGAAGTGGTAGCCCATCTCGCTGAGATAGCCCCGCAGCCGCTCGGAGTCGGCCTCGTTCTGCTGGCAGCCGTAGGTGTCCACGAAGGCCAGGGGGGGCGCGGGCCGGGCGGCGTTGCGCTCCAGGATTTTATGGCAGAAGTCCCGCTGGCGGGCGATCTCCTCGGGGGAAATCTTGGTGGTGGTTCGGTTCAAATCGTCTCCTCCAGTTTTGCAGGTTCAATCATTAAATTTTACCACTTTTCTTGTCGGAAAACAAGCGCCAACCCCCGCCAGGGGCGGGCGTTTTTTCCTGCATACACAGACAGCCGCGCGGATACCCGCGCGGCTGCCCTCTTTTTATTCCTCGTCCAGTTTGAGGACGGCCATGAAGGCTTCGGTGGGAATCTGCACCGTCCCCAGAGAGCGCATCTTCTTCTTGCCCTCTTTCTGCTTCTCCAGCAGCTTCTTCTTGCGGGTGATGTCGCCGCCGTAGCACTTGGCCAGCACATCCTTGCGCATGGCTTTGACGGTCTCCCGGGCGATGATCTTGCCGCCGATGGCGGCCTGGACGGGCACCTCGAAGAGCTGGCGGGGGATGTTCTCCTTCAGCTTCTCGCACAGCCTTCTCGCCCGGGGGTAGGCCTTGTCCTTGTGGGCGATGAAGGACAGGGCGTCCACCTGGTCGCCGTTGAGCAGCAGGTCCACCTTCACCAGCTCGGAGGGCTCGTACTTGTCCAGCTCATAGTCCAGGGAGGCGTAGCCCTTGGTGCGGGCCTTGAGGGTGTCGAAAAAGTCGTAGATGATCTCCCCCAGGGGCATGGAGTAGTGCAGCTCCACCAGGTTGGTGTCCAGGTACTGCATGTCCTTGAACTCCCCCCGGCGCTCCTGGCACATGGGCATAATGTTGCCCACGTAGTCCGGCGGGGTGACGATGGACACCTTGGCGTAGGGCTCCTCCGCCATCTGGATCTCCGCCGGGTCGGGGTAGTTGTGGGGGTTGTCCACCATGACCACCGACCCGTCGGTCTTGGTGATGCGGTAGATCACCGAGGGCAGGGTGGTGATCAGATCCAGGTCGAACTCCCGCTCCAGCCGCTCCTGGATGATCTCCATGTGGAGCATGCCCAGAA
>NZ_JAHZDL010000009.1:0-46965 GCF_019422385.1 Flavonifractor sp. | reverse complement strand
ACCTTGGCCTCCACGCCGTCGATGGCGTTGAGGGCCTTTTCCACGTGGGCCTGGCAGTGGGCGCACATCATGCCGTTGATGTTCATCACCTTGGTCATGGTACTCGTTCCTTTCGTTTCATCAGATTCGGGAATTTCCCGGGGCATATCTTTCACCGGGGCGGGGGAGGGGACCTCCGGCCGCACCGGGCGGAAGAACTTGAGGCGCAGGGCGTTGGACACCACGCACACGGAGGACAGGCTCATGGCCGCCGCGCCGAACATGGGGGAGAGCTGGATGTGGAACAGGGGGTACCACACCCCGGCGGCCAGGGGTATGCCGATGATGTTGTAGATGAAGGCCCAGAACAGGTTCTCCTTGATGTTGCGGATCACCTTCTTGGACAGCTGCACGGCGGTGACCGCGTCCAGCAGATCGCTCTTCATCAGCACCACGTCGGCGGACTCGATGGCCACATCGGTGCCAGCACCGATGGCGATGCCCACGTCGGCCCGGGCCAGGGCGGGGGCGTCGTTGATGCCGTCGCCCACCATGGCCACCCGCTGGCCCTGGGCCTGCAGCTCCGCCACGGTCTTTTCCTTGTCCTGGGGCAGCACCTCGGCCACCACACGGGTCACCCCCAGCTGGCGGCCCACCGCCTCGGCGGTGCGCCGGTTGTCGCCGGTGAGCATGACCACGTCGATGCCCATGTCCTTGAAGGCCTGTACGGCGGCGGCGCTGGTGGGCTTGGGGGTGTCGGCCACGGCCACCACGCCCAGGAGCCTGCCGCCCTCGGCGAAGTACAGCGGGGTCTTGCCCGCCTGGGCCAGCTCCTCCGCCGCAGCCTCAAAGCCGCCCAGGGAGACGCCCGCCTCGGCCAGCATGACGGCGTTGCCCGCCAGCACGGCCTCGCCGTGGAGGGTGCCCTGGATGCCCCGGCCGGGGGTGGCCAGGAAGTCCTCGATGGGGGCCAGGGGGATGTTCCGGGCCTCCGCCTCGGCGGTGATGGCCTCGGCCAGGGGGTGCTCCGACGGCTTCTCCAGGGAGGCGGCCACGCAGAGCAGCTCCTCCTCGGTGACGCCGGGGGCCGGGCGGCAGTCGGTGACCACCGGCTTGCCCTGGGTCAGGGTGCCCGTCTTGTCCAGCACCACCGTCTTGACGGTGTGCAGGGTCTCCAGGGCCTCGGCGGATTTGATCAGGATGCCGTTCTCCGCGCCCTTGCCGGTGCCCACCATGATGGCCACCGGGGTGGCCAGGCCCAGGGCGCAGGGGCAGGAGATCACCAGCACCGCCACGCCGGCGGTGAGGGCCCGGGTCACGTCGCCGCCGGTGGCGATGAGCCACACGATGGCGGTGACGATGGCAATGCCGATGACGGTGGGCACGAACACCCCAGCCACCTTGTCGGCCAGCTTGGCGATGGGGGCCTTGGAGGAGGCCGCCTCGTCCACCAGGCGGATCATCTGGGCCAGGGTGGTGTCCTCACCCACCCGGGTGGCCCGGAAGGTGAAGGAGCCGGACTTGTTGATGGAGGCGGCGGCCACCTTGTGGCCGGGGAGCTTCTCCACCGGCAGGCTCTCGCCGGTGAGGGCGGACTCATCCACCGAGGAGGCGCCCTCGGTGACCACCCCGTCCACCGGGATGCGGCCGCCGGGGCGTACCACGATCAGATCGCCCACCACCACGTCCTCCACAGGCAGCTCCACCTCCTGGCCGTCCCGCAGCACCATGGCCGTCTTGGGGGCCAGATCCATCAGCCGGGTGATGGCCTCGCTGGTCTTGCCCTTGGAGCGGGTCTCCAGCCACTTGCCCAGGGTGATCAGGGTGAGGATCATGCCGGCGGACTCGAAGTACAGATCCATAGACCAGTGCTCCACGTGGGCCAGGGCTGCGGCGGTGTCCCCCACGCCGTAGGCCGCCCGGCCCAGGTTCCAGGCGATGAGGAACAGGGCCGCCACGCCGTATACCACGGCGGCGGCGGAGCCCAGGGCGATCAGGGAGTCCATGTTGGGGGAACGGTGCCACAGGGTCTTGAAGCCCACGGTGTAGTATTTCCGGTTGATGAACATGATGGGCAGGGTGAGCAGGAACTGGATAAACGCCACCACCAGGGCGTTGGACGGCTGGTGGAAGAAGGCGGGCAGGGGCCAGCCCATCATGTGGCCCATGGCGATATAGAACAGGGGAACCAGGAACACCAGGGAGGTGAGGAAGCGGCGCTTCATGCCGGCGGCCTCCTCCGCCATGGTGTCGGTGGGGCGGGCGGCGGCGGCCGGGGCCGCCTGGCCCGCCGGGGCGGGGAGGGAGGCGCCGTAGCCCGCCTCCTCCACCGCGTGGATGATCTGCTCGGCATTGGTCTGATCGGTGTACTCCACCAGCATGGAGCTGCCCAGCAGGTTCACATTGCAGCTCTCCACGCCGGGCACCCCG
This sequence comes from Flavonifractor sp., assembly GCF_019422385.1. Classification (NCBI taxonomy): domain Bacteria; kingdom Bacillati; phylum Bacillota; class Clostridia; order Eubacteriales; family Oscillospiraceae; genus Flavonifractor; species Flavonifractor sp. Next base: position 44,556 of record NZ_JAHZDL010000009.1, on the reverse strand, counting down.
TTCACAGCCTTCTCCACATGGGCGGAGCACGCAGTACAGGTCATGCCGGTTACGTTGAATTTCTGTTTCATACGGATGCTTCTTTCTAAGCGGCGGGACTCACTTCAGGATGTGTCCCAGGGTGGTCACAAACTCGTCGATCTTCTGACTCCGCTCCTCCTCACTGGCGGCCTCCCGGACGCAGTGCTTCAGGTGGGCGGAGAGGATCTCCTTATTGGCCCGGTTGAGGATGGCCTCGGTGGCCATGAGCTGCTGGGAAATATCGATGCAGTAGCGGTTTTCCTCCACCATCCGGATGATGCCGTCCATCTGTCCCCGGGCGGTTTTCAACAGGCGGAGGATTTTTTTCTCATCTGCCATCATGGTACTTAACACCCCCCTGGGGTGTAGTATAGACCGACGGCAAACCAATGTCAAGCCCCCTGCGGAAGAAATTTGTGGCAGCTAACCGGAAAGCAAAAGAGCGGGGCCCTCCGCGAGGGCCCCGCCCAGGCTGTCAAGAAACCCTCCCGCTGAAGGATTCGGAGGGAGGGATAGTGTGAAAGGGAACCGTCAGGGTTCCCTTTCGCGTTGGATCAAACAACTTTTTGAAACTTTTTGAAGTTTCAAAAAGTTCAGCCGCGTGTCGAAAAGACTTTTTCGACACGCGGCGGGGCCCTCCGCAGAGGGCCCCGCCGGGGATTTATTCCTTGCCCCTGGTGTCCCGGAACAGCAGGGAAATACACCAGATGGCGGCCAGGCCCACCAGGGTGTAGATGATCCGGCTGACCATGCTGTCCTGGCCGCCGAACAGGGCGGCCACGATGTCAAACCGGAAGATGCCGATGCTGCCCCAGTTGAGCCCGCCGATGATGGCGAGAATCAGAGCAATCTTATCTAAAAACATGGAAACGCTTCCTCCTCACATTGAGATACGCCGTTAGCATTTCCATGTGCGCAAAATTTATGCGCTTATTTTGTCAGAAGCCGCCCCAGCCAGCTCTGGTGCAGCTCCACGGCCTTCTGGGGGCACAGCTCGTGGCAGCAGTAGCAGTGGATGCAGGCATTCTGGCTGATGCGGGCCTTTTTCCCCGGGGCGGTCATGGCGATGGCCTGGCCGGGGCAGGACTTGGCGCAGATGCCGCAGCCCACGCATTTGGCACCGTCGATCCTGGGCGTCTGGGAGAGGGCCTTCTTGCAGAGCCTTTCCGCCGGGCGGGCCAGAGGGCCCAGGAAGTCCATGAGATTGGACTTGGTGCTGGCGGGGAATTTGTAGTCCGCCATGCGCAGCTCCTCCACCGTGCCGCCGATGAGCTCCACGTCCTCCATGCGGCAGGGGGTGAGGCCCCGCCGCTCCGCGGCCAGCAGCACCGGGTTGTCCTTCCGGGGCAGGTTCATGATGGCCCCGGCGGCGGTGTCCAGGGCCAGGGGGTTGGCCGAGGCCAGCAGCAGCCCCGCCTGCCGGGGGGTGCCGGAGGAGCCGGGGCCGTCCCCTTCCATGGCCAGGATGCCGTCCATCAGGCTGAGCCGGGGCTTCACATACCCGGTCAGATCCAGCAACACGTCGGCAAAGGTCTCGTGATCCGGGTGGGTGGCGTGGTAGCCCACCTTGGACAGGCCGGGGATCACCCCGAACAGGTTCTTCACCGCCCCCGTCATGCTCATGAGCACGTGGGTTTTCATCTTGCACAGGTCGATCACCCCATCGGCCTCCGCCACGGGGGTGATGATCTCTGCCTGGCGGAGCACCTTCCCCTCCGGCAGGGACACGGTGCGGGTGGAGGAATCCATGGACAGCTCCGCCCCGGCGGCCGCGGCGGCCGCCGCCATGCCGGTTTTCTCGTACAGACTGCGGAGCACGGACTCCTTGTGCAGGGCGCCGCCGGGGCTGTCGCAGATCACCGGCGTGCCCCCCGCCTCCTTCACCAGCCTGGCTACCGCCTCCACCACCGCCGGGTGGGTGCAGATAGCGCTCTCCGGCGGGGCGGCCCGGAGCAGGTTGGCCTTGAGGACGATCCGCTCCCCGGGGCGGACAAACCGGCCCATGCCGCCCATCTGCTCCACCAGGGCGCGGATGCACGCCTCCGCCTGCTCGTAGTCCGGGCAGGACGCCGCGTAGACCTGAGTTTCTTCCATGAAATGACCTCCTAGGGGTTCAAACTTTCCTCAGTATACCCGCCGGAGGGGGCTTCGTCAAGGCCGGGGAGCTTTCTCAGGGCGGGGGCGGCGGTCAGGGCCACCGCCAGACTGGCCCCCAGGCCCAGGAGCACCACCACCCAGACCCGGGCCTGGAAGGCCTCGAACAGCACGCCGTACAGGGCCTGCCCCAGGGGCATGGCGCAGGTGGAGATGGCGGAGACGAAGGCGGCCACCTTGCCCAGCAGGTGGGGCGGCGTGGCCCGCTGGAGGTAGGTCTGGGCGGCCACGGTAAACAGCATGGCGCAGGCCATGCCCGCCAGCACGGCGGCCAGGATCACCCCGTAGGCCGCCAGCGGCGGGAGGCCCAGCACCAGGGCCAGGGTGATGGGGAGGAGGGAGAGGGCGGTGCCCAGCAGGAAGCGCCAGGCACCCCGCAGCCCCGTCCGCCCCAGGGCCGCGCCGGAGAGCATACCCCCCAGGATGGAGCCCAGGCTCAGGGCCGCCTCGGCGAAGCTGTACAGCTGGGAGGACAGGCCCAGAGTGATCTTGATGAGGTAGGGCAGGCCCACGAGGAACAGGGCGGAGAGGAACAGGTTGATGAGGGCGATGAGGGCCAGCACCCGCAGCAGACCGGGCTGCTCCCGTACCAGAAAGACCCCCGCGTCCCGGAGATCCCGGCCCAGGGCGGCCAGGGGCGCGCCGCCGTCCCCCCGCCGCCGGAAGGGGATGCGGAGGAACAGCTCCATCACCGCCGAGCCGAAAAAGCAGGCCGCCCCCACCCACACGATGGGGGCCAGCCCCACCCAGCCGTAGAGCATCCCGCCCAGGATGGGGCCCAGCAGGCTGGACAGGGCCTGTACCTGGGCCACCACCCCGTTGGCGGCGGGGAGATGTTCCTCCGCAGCCAAAACGGGGATGCTGGCCTGGACGGCGGGCTGGTAGAGGGCCTGAATGGCGGAGAGAAGCACCATCATGCCCCCCACCGCCGCCACCGAGTGTCCCCGGGCGAACAGCAGGCCGTAGCCCGCCGCCAGGGCGGCGGTGGAGAAGTCCAGGCCCCACATGATCCTCTGCCGGGGCACCCGGTCGGCCAGCACGCCCCCCAGGGGGGAGCAGAGGAGCACCGGCACCATGGACAGGGCCAGCACCCCGCCGAAGGCGGCGGCGGAGCCGGTGGCGTCCAGCACCTGGAGGGGGAGGGCGAAGCGGAGGACGGCGTTGCCCAGGAGGGAGATGATCTGTCCGATCACCATGAGGGTGAAGTCGCGGGAGAACAGGCGGGCTGACTTCATGGAAAGAGCTCCTTTCATTTTAATACCGACGGTTGGTATGTATTGTGCCCGGAAAAACCGCCCTCGCCGGGAGGGCGGTGGGGGGCGCGGAGGGTCAGAGGGTCTCAATCACCTGGTCGTAGTAGCTGAGGGCATCGGCCTGGAGCTGTTCGTCCAGCACGGGCAGGCCGAAGCGCTTCAGAAACTCGGCGCTGAAGCGGAGCTTGCGGGCAAACTCCTCCCGGCTGCCGGCGAACATGCCCGTCCACACGTTGGTCAGGAGCATGAGCACCTCCGCCACCTCGTGGGGGTACTCCACCCCCTGGATGGAGCCGTCGTCGATGCCCAGGCGGATGATCTTCTCCACGTAGGGGGCGGCGTCCCGGAAGGTGGACTCCAGGGTGAGCAGGGTGATCTTGGGGTTCTTCACCACGTAGCCGATGACCAGCCGGTCCACCTTCCGCTTGGCCGGGTCGGTGAGAAAGTGGCGGAAGGCGTAGCGCAGCTTCTCCAGGCCGTTCTCCCCGGGGATCTTGGACAGGTCGGGGAACCAGTCCAGCCCCTCGTAGTAGCGGTCGTTGAGGCGGTCGATGATGTCCTCCTTGGACTTGAAGTGGTGGTAGATGGCCCCCTTGGACATGCCCAGGGCGTCCACAATGTCCTGGATGGTGGTGTGCTCATAGCCCTTCTCGCTGAACAGGCGCATGGACACGTCCAGGATTTTCTCCACGGTCTCCTCGGGATGCTTGTTGCGGGCCATGGGGCCCCCTCCTTTTCATACATACCGTCGGTATGTTTAAAATAACACAGCGCCGCCCCTCTGTCAAGAGGGGCGGGCGGGTTCAGTCCATGCCCTTTGGCCCAAAGCCGTGGGGCATCAGCTCCCCCAGGGTCAGCTTCACGAAGCTGTGATCCTTTCGCGCCACCAGCAGGGTGAGCTCGGGGGCAAACTCGTAGAGCATCTGGCGGCAGGCGCCGCAGGGCCAGCAGGGCTCGGTGGAGTTGCCCACCACGGCCAGGCGGACCAGGTCGTCCCGGTGCCCCTCGCTCACCGCCTTTACCAGGGCGGTGCGCTCGGCGCAGATGGTGGAGCCGAAGGCGGCGTTCTCCACGTTGCAGCCGGTGAACACCGTGCCGTCGGCGCACTCCAGGGCGGCCCCCACGGGGAAGTGGGAGTAGGGCACATAGGAGCGCTCCAGCATGGTGAAGGCCAGCTCCACCAGCTCCTGATCAGTCATCATACCAAAGTCCTCCCTTCAAACAGAAACGTGGTACAGTGGGTCTGGAAGCCCATTGTACCACGTTTTTGGATGGCCTGCAACTACCGGGAGCAGGTGCGCACGGCGGGGAGGAGGAGCATGAGCCCCCCGCAGGCCAGGGTGACCACGCCGGAGAGGAGGAACCACACGGTGAGCCCGGCGGCCCCGGCGAACAGGGCGGTGAGGCCCAGCCCCACCGGGGAGGCCAGAGTCATGATGGCCCCCGTCAGGCCCAGCACCCGGCCCAGGTACTCCGGCTCCACCCGGGTCTGGATCAGGGCCATGAATACCGAGTTGAAGAAGGGGGCGGACAGGCCCATCAGCCCGGACAGCGCCGCGAAGGCCCGGAAGCCGCCGGGGGGCAGCAGGCCGGAGAGCACCAGGGTCAGCCCCAGGCCCAGCACCGCCGCCGTCATGGTGAGGATCTTGTCCCGGGTTCCGCCCCACAGGCCCAGGATCACCGAGCCCAGCAGCATCCCGGCGGAGAACAGGGTCTCCACCAGGGCGGCGGAGGCGGAGTCCCCGCCGAAGTAGTCCATGCTCATCAGGGGGAACAGGGCGGACACGGGCAGGAAGGCCACGGAAAACAGGGCGCAGATCAGGGTGAGCTCCCACAGCCAGCGGTGGGAGCGGAGCACCGCCAACCCCTCCCTGGTGTCCTGCCACAGCCGGAGGGGCGCCCTGTGCGCCCCGGCCCGGAGGACGGGCAGGCGGGCCAGCAGCACCCCGCCGATGGCAAACACCGCCCCCAGGGTGTCCAGCAGGAGGATCCAGGCCAGGGGCACGTGGGCGTAGAGCACGCTGGCCAGGGCGGGGGAGAGGAGCATGGACACGGTCTGGATGCCCTGGCTCCACCCGGCGCACCGGGTCAGGGACTCGGGGGGCGCGATCAGGGGGGTGACAGCCTGGATGCAGGGAGAATGGAAAGCGCCGCCCACGCTGCGCAGGGCGGCCACCACCAGGATGGGGGCCACCGGCAGCGGCCCGGCGAAGGCCAGGGCGGCCAGCGCCAAAGAGATGATTCCGATGGCCCCGTCGGAGATCATCATGATGATCCGCCGGTCAAAGCGGTCGGCAAAGGCCCCGGTGAACAGGGAGAGCACCCCCTGGGGCACCATGGCCGCCATGGTGGCCAGAGAGAGCACGGCGGGGGAGCCGGTGAGATCGGTCAGATACCAGATCAGGGCGTACTGGGAGACCATGCTGCTGAGGATGGACAGGGCCTGCCCCGTCCAGAGGAGGACGAATTTCTGCTTCCAGTGAGGGATCATAGACACTCATTCCTTTCCCAGCCGCGGTAAAGGATAGCTATGGTACCACGCCGCCGGCGGAATGTCAAGAGAAAAAGGCGCCCTGCCCGGCGGAAGGCCGGGCAGGGCGCCAAGGGGGACGGAACTTACCAGGTGACGCCCAGATCGGGCCGCACGTCCAAGTCGATGATCTCCCGGGCGTCGTAGAACTGCTTGTACCACTCCAGGGCCTTGCCGTTGCGCAGGGTGGTGCCGTCTGGGTGGAGCCGGTCGCAGATGACGGCGGAGATGTCCTTCTTGATATAGGAGAAGGAGTTGATGCCCACGCTGGCGAAGATGCGGAAGCCCTGGCTCTGGAGGTACTGGAAGGCGGGGCCGGTGGAGTGCCAGTCGTCCCCGTCGGGCCGGCCGCCGTGGGGGTAGAAGAGGATGTTGGTGGGACCCACCAGGCTCCCCACCTCCTCCTGCCAGCGGACGGTGTCCCGCTGGATGGATTCCAGGGGCCGGCTGTCCAGGCGGATGTGCCCCCAGGTGTGGGAGCCGAAAGTCCAGCCCGTCTCCTTGAGGCGCTCAATCACCGGCTTGACCGCCTCGATCTCCGCCTGCCGCCTGGCGTCAAAGGCGGGGCGGGCGGGGTCGTCGGCGGCGATGTCGATGTCGTTCTGGGTGCGGTAGCCCAGGATGCCCTGATAGCCCGTCAGGGAGAAGATGGCCTTGGCCCCGTTGAGGGAGAAGTCGGGGTGCTCCAGCACGAACTGATCCAGAATGGGGGTGGCGTCCAGCTCCTGGGTGAGGAAGGTCTCCTTGGTGAAGGGGTCGGTGCACTCGGCCCAGATCTGGCCGTCCTCCCCCAGCACCAGCTTGGAGGTGAAGCCCTCGGCCAGCATGTAGTCGTAGTAGTTCACGTCGTCAAAGGAGATAACCAGGGGCTTCTTGCCCTCGGGGAGCATGAGGGTGTTGCGCTCCATGCGCTTGACGCCGTCCTCGCCGGTGACCTCGCTCCACACATCCCCCATGTTCACCAGGATGTAGCCCTTGTCATAGACGCTCTGGAGGATCTTCTTGAACTCGTCCGCCGTCACCATCCAGTCGTCCAGGCCCTCCTGCCGATCCTGGGGCACCGCGTCGGAGAAGGCGAACTCGGGGTAGGCGATCACCGGGTGGAAGAATAGGTGCTCCACCACCTGATCGGGGCCCCAGGCCTGGGTGAGCTGCTCCTCGCTCCAGTAGGTGCGCACCGCCTCATAGGGGTCGGGCTCCGGCGTGGGGGTGGGCGTGGGGGTGGCCACGGCCACGGGGGTGTTGTCGGCGGGCTCCTCCGTGCCGCCGCCGCAGGCGGCCAGAGGGAGCATCAGGGCGCACGCCAGCGCCAGGGCGGCGGCTCTCGTGAGTATCCGTTTCATAGGTAGGGTTCCTCCTGCATGTTTTCTCTATAGGTCTATCTTACGACGGGATACGGGGAAAGGAAACAACAAAAGGGTGACAAAATTCTTACGATTTTATGTCGCCAAAAAGCGGGACCCGGTGGACCAGCAGGGTGGAGGCGGCGCCGGTCACCGCGCCGGTGACCAGGGAGCACAGCAGCAGGGGGGGCAGGTATACCAGGGGGGCCCGGGAGCCCAGCACCGCCATGGCGGCCAGGATCTGCCCGGTGTTGTGGGCGGCGGCCCCGGCGATGGACACGCCGAACAGGGACAGGAAGGGACAGCGCACCAGGGCGGCCATGACAGCCAGGGCCAGCAGCCCGCCGGTGAGGGAGAAGGCCAGGGCCATCAGGTTGCCCCCCAGCAGGGCCCCCAGCAGGCACCGGGAGACCAGGATGAGCAGGGCCTCTCGCCCGGACAGGCGGCACAGGGCGTAGGTGGTTACCAGGTTGGCCAGGCCCAGCCGAAGGCCGGGCAGGGGGAAGAGAATGGTCAGGGGCACCAGCCCCTCCGCCACCGAGAGGGCCAGGGCCAGGGCGGTGAGCACCGCGCAGCGGGTCAGCCGCCGCAGGGGGGACGACAAGGGGAGACACCTCCTTTTTCCAAAAATGAGGGAACTTTTCAGCCGGTCACGGCGTCAAACTCCTGTTGGCCTCCGGTGAGGGAGATCACCAGCCGGTTGGGCAGGCAGATGATCTGCTCCCCCGCCCGGCTGATCCAGCCGGTGTGGACGCAGTCCTGGCTGGGGCAGGCGCTCTCCCCGATGCAGACGCGGCCGGGCTCCAGCCGGATGGTCAGGGGGTAGTCGGTCTGCTCCAGCGTGATGGTCACCGGGCCGGTGAGGGCGGACAGATCGTACTCGGCGATAAGCTCACCCTCTAAGACGACGGAGGCGGTCAAAAAGTTGCTCTCCGCCGGCCGGAGAAAAAAGAGCAGGGCCACGGCGGCGGCGGCCACCAGCAGGGCCAGCAGCCCGTCCCACAGGGTGGGGCGGCTGCGGTCAGCGGCGGGCGATCTCATAGGTGTAGCCTCCGTCCTGGTCGTAAAGCTGGAAAGCATCCTCCAGCCCCTGGGTGACGATGATGCGGTCGTCATCGGTGCACAGCACCAGCTCGAAGTCGTCCCGGCTCCGCCAGAAGTCCAGGGCCTCCTCCGGCCCCGCCACAAACAGAGCGGTGGACAAGGCGTCGGCCAGCACGTGGTTGGCCGTGACCACCGTGACGGACAGCAGGCCGGAGTCCGCCGGATAGCCGGTCTTGGGGTCGATGATGTGGTGGTAGCGCACGCCGTCCTCCTCAAAATACCGCTCATACCCGCCGGAGGTGGACAGGGTCACGTCCTCCAGCTCCAGGATGCACAGGTAGCCGTCGGTGTTCCGGGGATCCTTCACCGCAACCCGCCAGGGATCGCCGTCGGGCCGGGTGCCGATCACGGTCACATTGCCCCCCAGGTCGATGGTGGCCCGCTCCACGCCGGCGGCCCGGAGGGCCTCCTCCGCCTCCCCGGCGGCGAAGCCCTTGGCCACGGCGCCCAGATCCACCTCCATGCCCGCCTGGAGCAGCCGGGCCGTGGAGGTATCCCCGTCCACCTCCAACTGGGTGCTGTCCACCAGAGTCAGGGCGGCGGAGAGGGTCTCCGCCGAGGGCACGTGCCGCTCCTCGGTGGTGAAGCCCCAGGCGTCCATGACCGGGGCGATGGTGATGTCAAAGTCGCCGGGCAGCTGCTGGGAGACGGACTGGGCGAAGGAGAGCAGCTCCGCCACGTCGGGCTCCACCTCCACCGCCGTGCCGTCCCCGGCGTGGGCGTTGAGCCGGGAGATCTGGCTGTCCGGATCGGTGCGGGAGAGCAGGCCGTCCAGCCGGTTCACCGCCTCCCGGGCGGCCTGGACGCCCGTTTGACCCTGTTCGCCGTAGGCAGTGACGCTCATCACCGTGTCCATGGAAAAAAACTGCAGGGAGGCGGGCTCCTCTTGCCCGGAGGCCGCCGGCCCGGCGCAGCCGGCGCACAGCAAAAAAATACCCGTCAAAAGGAGGGAAGAAATCCGGTGTTTCATGGCATACTCCTTAATAACCACAGGTTTGATCAAGGGTATTCTACCATAGTTTTCGGACAGTGAAAAGAGAAAACGAATCTCTGCTTGCAAAGCAGCGGATTTTCTGCTAGAATAAAGAAGATTGATGACTTGGTGGCGTCCATGCGTGGCAATTTCAGACCGGGCGCCCAGCCACAGGAGATGGATACATGAACAAGAAAGAACAACAGATTCAGCGCGCCAAGCAGGAGGACGCGATTTTAACCAAGGCCCTATGGTGGATTGTGGGGGCTGTGGTGCTGGAGGCCCTGCTGCTTCTGCTCAATCAGGTCTACTCCCATTATACTCCGGCGCAGATCCAGCTGGCTGTCGCACTGCGCAGCGTGTTTACCGGTCTGGCGATCGCCCTGCCCATCTGTTTTGTGTTGCTGCTGATTTGGGCCGTGAAGGCCCGCAAGTCGGGGAAGCATGCCGGCCTCTCCGCCGCGCTGGCCATCATTGTCTTGGCTCTGGCGGCCTGCGCGGTGATCATCCGCGTCTTTGACGAGAGCGGTATCCGCCTGCTCTATGTGGCGGTGCCCGCCGTGGCGGTGCTGGCGCTGATCTACTACCTCTACCAGCGGGAATTCTTCTTTGCCGCCGTCCTCAGCGCCCTGGGCATTCTGGGCGTGAAGGTGGTACCCTACCGGGTGAGTTTCCCGGAAATCGCTTACACCTATGCCATTGTGCTGGGCGTGGTTCTGGTGGGCGCTGTGGTGGTGTTTTGTATCATGCAGACCGCCGGGGGTAAGCTGAAGCTGGGCGGCAAGTGGGTGGAAATCCTGCCCAAGAGCGCCAATTACGTCCTGCTCTATGTGACCTGCGCCGTGGTGGCCGTGGTGGTGATCGCGGCCCTGGTGCTGGGGGCCCTGACCCTGCTGTACGGCGTGCTGGTGGCTTGGCTGCTGATCCTGGCCGTGTACTACACTGTGCGCCTCATGTGATACCAGACCGAAACCGGCGGACCGCTGTGCGGTCCGCCGGTTTTTTGCAGGCAGAAGCAGTAGCAGCAAATCTGCTATCGGAGAATTTTGAGCACGCGGGCCGGAATAGGAGCAGGCTCCGGCGTGAGAGCCTTATTAAGCGGATGCCTGTCCCGCCGAAAGCTGAGACGTCCTGCCCGCAGGGGAAAACAGGCACAGCCTGATCCGCGCAGAAGAGCGCCTCCCCACGGGGAGGCGCTCTTCTTATCTACCGTTAGTTAGATCTCGCCGGCGGCCTTCTCGCTGCCCCGGACATGGCCCTCACCGTGGATGATGTACCTGGACACGGCCTTGTACACCAGGAAGGTGATGGCGGAGTTGATGCCCGCCTTGAGCAGGTTGAAGGGGAGAATTACAGTCACCAGCATGGCGTCCACCATCTCAGTGGGTACGCCCATGTAGAAGGGGGTGATGAAGTGATTGGCGATCATCATGCCCACGCCCATAGCGATGGTGCCCAGCACCAGGCCCACCACCGCGCCGGGGCGGGTGTGGAACTTCCGGTAGATGGTGCTGGCAACCATGACCAAGATGCCGGTAGCGATCACGTGCATCAGGAAGCCGTAGATGCCGTCACCCCCCAGGAAGAAGGCCTGGATGAAGGAGGCCAGCACCGTGACGATCAGGCCGGCCACCGGGCCGAAGGCGAAGGCGGCAATCAGGATGGGCACGTCGGCGGGGTCATACTGGAGAAACGCGGCGGAGGGGAAAAGGGGGAAGTGCACCAGTGTGATCAAAACGGCTGCAATGGCGGTGAACATGGCCAGCAGAACCAGCTTTTTGATGCGTGCCGACTTTTCAGACATAACAAAACACTCCTTTTTGATCTGGTAACACCTGAAAGACCCATGCCTTCCAGGTGTCAAAATCAAAAGGAGCGTGCCCAATTTCAACACATCTTCTTTCATCCAGACTTCGCGCCCGTGTCTGTGCGCGTCACTGTCGGTTCCGGAGTTGCACCGGATCTGCCGTTGCCGGCTCGCGGACTGTACCGCCGATCGGGATTTTCACCCTGCCCTGAAGACATCTCATTCAGTTGTTCCAACACCATTATACACACTCTGCCCCAAATTGCAAGCACAATTTTTACAAACAAATGTTCGACGACCATTGACTTGCCTTTCGGGATATACTACAATGAGAGAAAATCAGAGACGGGGGAGCGGTATGAATCGAGAGACGACATGCAGCTTTACCGGCCACCGGCCGGAGAAGCTGCCCTGGCGTAGGGATGAGAGAGACCCCCGCTGCCTGGCGCTGAAGGAGCGGCTGGCGGCGGCGGTGGAGGACGCCTATGACCGGGGGATGCGGCACTTCCTGTGCGGCATGGCCCGGGGGGCGGACTTCTACTTCTGCGACGCGGTGCTGGAGCTGCGGGAGCGGCGGAGCGGCGTGACGCTGGAGGCGGTGATCCCCTGTGAGGAGCAGGCCGCCCGCTGGAGCGAGCGGGAGCGGGAGCGCTGGTTTTCCCTGGTGGAGCGGTGCGACGGAGAGACCATGCTGCAGCACCACTACGATAAGGGCTGCATGCTCCGGCGCAACCGGTATCTGGTAGACCACTCGTCCATGCTCATTGCGGTGTATGACGGGATGCTGGGAGGCACCATGTACACCCTGTCCTACGCCATGAAGCGGGGGCTGGAGACCGTCATCCTGGAGGTATAGCAGGGGCGCACCGGAGGTGCGCCCTTTAGCGTCTCGAAAAAGCGCCTCTGCCGCTTTTTCGAGAAAGGCCACATGGCGGAAGAGGTTCGTTTTCTTGCGAAAAAGTCACCCCTTCCGCCATGAGAAGTGTCATTTCCGAGGCACCTGTCCCCGGAAATGACGGATTTCGATTTGATTCCTGCGGCTGCGGCCGCAGGAACTCTGCGAGGCTTTTTCTCACGGAAGGTTTTTCGACAGCTTGAGGGGCGCACCGGAGGTGCGCCCTTTTTCAGCCTGAATTTTCTGCAAATGCAGAAAACATCTTGACAGTTATCTTCTGCAAATGTAGAATAAAAGCAGAAAGATTTGCAAATGCAGAAAAAGGAGGGACGGCCATGAAGCGGGACGGACGGCTGCCCGAGTCGGAGCTGGATATCATGCTGGCGGTGTGGGAGGCCGGAGAGGAGGGGGCCACGGCCCCGGGCATCCTGGAGGGGCTGGCCCGTCCCCTGACGGCCAGCGCCCTGCACAGCTATCTCAAGCGGCTGGAGGACAAGGGGGTTCTGGCCTGCCGGAAGGAGGGAAGAACCAACCGCTACTTCCCGCTGATCTCCCGGGCGGACTATGAGAAGCAGGAGGGCCGCACGGTGCTGGACAAGCTGTACGCCGGGTCGCTGAAGCGGTTCGCCGCCGCCCTCTACGACGGGGGCGCCCTGTCGCCGGAGGATGTGAAGGAGCTGGAGGACTATCTGGACACCCTGAAAAAGGAGGGGTAGTATGGAAAACCTGTTCCTGCGGGTGCTCACCCTGTCCCTGACGGCGTCGCTGGTGCTGCTGCCCCTGCTGGCGCTGGCCCCCCGGCTGCACCACCGCTACGCCGGGCGCACCTTCTATGTGCTGTGGCTGGTGCTGGCCGTCCGGCTGGTGCTCCCCGTCCAGCTCATCCTGCCGGAGCCGGCGGTGACGGTGGAGCTGCCCCCCTCCCAGGCGGTAACCGTGCCCGCCGCGGTGCGGCCCCGGGCGGAGGCGGCGGTGTCCGATGTTCCCCAATCCGCCGGGGCCGCGGAACCCGCGCCCGCTGCGCCGGAGGCGGGGCGCACCTTCTCCTGGACGCAGTTGGGAACCTGGCTGTGGCTGGGCGGCGTAGCGGCCCTGCTGGTGTATCAGGGGGCGGGCTACGCCCTGGCCCGGCGGAAGCTGCTCCGGGACGCGGAGCCCGGCTCAGAGGAGGAGACCGCCCTCCTGGCGGCCCTGGCCGCCGGGCTGGGGGTGCGGCGGGCGCCGCCCCTGCTCCGCACGGCGGACGCGGCCTCCCCCATGGTGCTGGGGCTGGCCCGGCCGGTTCTTCTGCTGCCGGAGGGGCAGTTGCCGGAGGAGGCGCTGGAGGTGGTGCTCCGCCACGAGCTCACCCACCTGAAGCGCCGCGACGTGGCCTATCAGGCCCTGCTGCTCCTGGCCCGCACCGTCCACTGGTTCAACCCCCTGGTGTGGTGGATGGGCCGGGAGGCGGGCCGCAGCCTGGAGCTGTGCTGCGACGACGCGGTGGTGCGGGGGAGGGACGAGGCATTCTGCCGCCGGTACGGCTCGGTGCTCCTGCGCACCGCCACCGGGGGGCGGATGCCCCTGTCCACCCAGTTCGGCGGCGGCAAGGGACAGCTGAAAGCCCGCCTGGGCAACCTGTTCCGCAAAAAGCGCAACAGCGCCGCCCTGGTGTGCATCGCCCTGGCCTGCGCCCTGCTGTGTACCTCCCTGGTAGCCTGTGAGCAGGCAAAGCTCACCCCCGAGGAGGCCCTGGACGCCCTGGAGGACAGCATCGCGGTGGAGGGCGACCGCATTTCCTTCACCGTCCCGAAGCACTGCGGCCCGGAGGATCTGTGGGAGATCACTGTCAGCGGCTTGTCGGAGACGGAGGAAGGCGTGGTCAGCCTGCATTACTTTGAGAACGAGGCGTGGAAGGCGGGGCAGGGCTACGCGGTAGGGATGACAACAGAGGTGTGGCAGACAGTCACCGAGCTGACCCTGGAGGCGTGCCCGCCCCAGGCCTACGGCACGGGCACCTATACCGCCGCGCGGCTGGGACGCACCATCGACCTGCTGGCCCTCTGGCGGACGGCCAACGGCCTGCCGGCCGAGGATATTGGTGAGTGGAACCGGATGGCCGCCGATGCCGCCATGGACGCTCTGGAGGGCAGCATGACCTATGACGAGGGCACCGTGACCTTCACCCTTCCCAAACTGGATCTGCCGGAGGAGCTCTGGCGGGTACAGATTTCCGGCCAGGCGGAGACGGCGGAACTGGGAGGCATCAGCCTCCACTATATGGAGGATGCCGAGTGGACGCCGGGCGAGACCTACATTCTGGAGATCCCGCCGGAACAGTGGGAGGAAATCACCCAGCTCTCCCTGGACGCCTATTGCACAGCACAGCCGGACAGCGACTTTCTGGGCTTTGAGGGGACAGTGGATCTCCTGGCGGGATACCGGGAGGCCAACGGGATCCGCGGGGATGCGCTGGTCTACGAAAATGAGGCCCGGGGACTCACCCTCACCCTGCCAGGCAGCTGGAAGGAATATGGAGCCTGTCAGGAGGGAGAGGACAGCGTCATCTTCTACTGCGCGGCCCTGGGGCCGGAGACGGGAGGAATTGCCCAGGTGAGCTTCCTGGACGAGCCCCTGGAGGCCGTCACTGACCGGGACACCCTGCTGGGCTGCAGGCCTGGGTGCTATGTGTACAGCTATGGCTATCAGGTCCCGCTGCCCGCCCTCCAGCAGGCGACCCGGGAGGTGCGCAGCCGGTATAATGCTCTGTATGAGGACTTCCAGCACCGGCTGATCCTCTCTTTTAACGACGGTCTGCCGGTGCTCCCTTCGGATAAGCCGGACTTTTCTTTCAATGGAACCACATTTTCTTGTGGGAACCAGAGCTGGGACATCACTTCCCGCATCAAGGCAGCGACTGGCATCGTATCCGCCGTTCCCGTGGGTGATAAAATTGTGGTAGAGTGCCATGTTGGGCCGAAAAATGGCGCATACTGTATATTTGATACTGCCAGCAAGTCTTTTGAGGCCAATTTGCAGGGGAATCATCTGACCTGGTACAACGACGACATCACAACAGCGGTATACTCTTTTTGGTCGGATGTCTACGCATACGATGGGCGAATGATAAAATCATATGATCTGGCAGAAGATGCTTACATTTATGATCTGGCTTTTTCAGAGGACAGAAACGCATTGCACGTGACGATTGTCCACGGAGATGGCACGGAAGAGGCGGACGTGATTGACCTATAAACCCAGTGGAAGGGAGCAGGATGTGAGATACTCCCGCCTTGGCATACAGGATGAGGCTCCTGATATAATTTTATAAATCACATAATATAATATAAAAAATAAACAAACGGACAAGCTGCAAACAAGCCCAATTTTAAGCAAACTGCCGTTTTTGTCTGAAGTTTTGACAGGAAGCGGATTTTGTCTATTTCACTTCCGAAGGATGCGCGGTATCATAGCCACAATGAAAGGTATTGCAATGCCGCGAAAGGGGAAAGACAAGATGAAGATTCCTGACAGCCTGAAACGCTACGGTCTGGCCAAGGTGTTCGACTACCTGGATAAGGATCCCATGAACAACATGGCCAAGGTGATGGAGCTGGTGAACAAGTTTGCCGGCCCTGAGACGCTGGCCACCCAGCGCCAGGCCTTCGACAACGTGATCAACGACGAAAACTCCTGCTGGCATCAGCTGATTGAGAAGGTCTGGACTCAGACGGATCCCAACGTGCTCAAGACCCTGTTCAACAACTTCTTTGTGAACGCCAACCTGGTGGGCTGGCCCAAGCAGGAGGAGAACCGCAAGAAGTACGGCTGCAACATCCCCTGGGCCATTCTGCTGGATCCCACCTCCGCCTGCAACCTGCACTGCACCGGCTGCTGGGCCGCCGAGTACGGCAACAAGCTGAACCTGACCTTTGATGAGATCGACTCCATCATCACCCAGGGTAAGGAGCTGGGCATCTACCTCTACATCTACACCGGCGGCGAGCCCCTGGTGCGCAAGAAGGATCTGATCGCCCTGTGCGAGAAGCACAGCGACGCGGCCTTCCTGTCCTTCACCAACGCCACCCTGATCGACGAGGAGTTCTGCCAGGATATGCTGCGGGTGGGTAACTTTGTCCCCGCCATCTCCCTGGAGGGCTTTGAGGAGGCCAACGACTCCCGCCGCGGCCAGGGCGTATACAAGAAGGTCACCGACGCCATGGCCCTGCTGAAGAGCCACCACCTGCCCTTCGGCATCTCCGCCTGCTACACCAGCGTCAACTACAAGGACATCACCAGCGAGGAGTTCTACGACAAGATCATCGATCTGGGTGCCTACTTCATCTGGTTCTTCCACTACATGCCCGTGGGCAACGACGCCGCCCCCGAGCTGATGCCCAACCCCGAGCAGCGGGAGGAGATCTACCACCGCATCCGCGCCATGCGCCAGACCAAGGGCATCTTCGCCATGGACTTCCAGAACGACGCCGAGTACGTGGGCGGGTGCATCGCCGGCGGCCGCCGCTACCTGCACATCAACGCCAACGGCGACGTGGATCCCTGCGTGTTCATCCACTACTCCGACTCCAACATCCGGGAGAAGACCCTGCTGGAGTGCCTCCAGTCCCCCATGTTCATGGCCTACCATGACAACCAGCCCTTCAACGAGAACATGCTCCGTCCCTGCCCCATGCTGGAGAACCCGGAGTTCATCGAGAAGATGGTCAACGAGACCGGCGCCCACTCCACCGATCCCCAGTCCCCCGAGACGGTGGAGCACCTGACCGCCAAGACCCACCCCTACGCCGACAACTGGACGCCCACCGCCGAGAAGCTGTGGAGCCAGTCCCACCCCGGCTGCGGCGGCTGCACCGCCTGCGCCTCTGAGAAGCAGTAAAATACCTGCTGTCCGCCCGCACGGAATCCGTGCGGGCGGCTTTTCCTGCCATGAATGAATAAAAGTCATTGACTTATTTTCACTGGCGTGGTAGACTGGGGCCGAGGTGAGAACAATGGCGCGTATATCCAAGCCGCCGGAGGTGCGGCGGCAGGAGATTCTGGACACGGCCATGGAGCTGTTCGCGGAGAAGGGGTACGAGGACACCTCCATGGCGGACATCGCCAGGCGCATGGGGGTGGTGCAGGGCCTGTGCTACCGGTACTTTGACTCCAAGCGGGTGCTGTTTCAGGAGGCCATGGAGCAGTATGTGAAGGAGTGCTGCGCCGCCGGCCTGCCCATCATCCACGACCGGAGCCGCACCATCCGCCAGCGGCTGGACGACATGGCGGAACTGGTCCTCCGGATGGAGGACACCGCCCGCCACCGGGCCTTCTACCACCGGCCGGGCAGCCAGTCCTTCCACACGGAGCTCAACCTGCGCATCTGCGAGTACCTGGTGCCCCACGTGGCGGAGGAGCTCTCCGACGCCTGCGCCCGGGGGGAGCTGCGCCTGGAGCACCCGGAGCTGACGGCCAGCTACCTGCTCCACGGGCAGATCGGCCTGCTGGGGGAGAGCGGCACGCCCCTGGAGACACGGGTGGCGCTGCTCCGCCGCTGCGCCGACCGGATTCTGGAGCCGGAGAACTGAATCCCCCCATCCGCCCCGGCCGGGGAGACCCGCCGGGGCCCTCTCACCCCACACGAGTGAACTATATTCAATGACTAGAATTCAACGAAGGGATGGACAACCATGCAAGATTACAAGGAGAACTCCCGCCGGGCTTTTGACCGGCAGGCCCCCACCTACGACACCGCCAGTTTCGGCAGCCACGCCCGGGGCCTGTACCCCATCCTGCTCTCCCAGCTGGCCCAGCTCCCCCGCCGCCGGGTGCTGGACGTGGGCTGCGGCACCGGGGAGCTGCTGCGGATGGTGGGGGAGCGGTTCCCGGAGACAACCCGCACCGGGCTGGATCTGTCGGCGGAGATGCTCTCCATGGCCCGGCACAAGCTGGGGGAGGGGGTGGAGCTGGTGCGGGGGGACGCGGAGCGCCTGCCCTTCGCCGACGGGGCCTTCGACGTGGTGCTCTGCTGCGACTCCTTCCACCACTACCCCAATCCCAGGGCCGTGCTGGCCCAGTTCGCCCGGGTGCTCCAGCCCGGCGGGATCCTGCTGCTGGGGGAGTGCACCTCCCCGGCGGGGGTGCGGACGGTGACCAACCTGCTGCTCCCCCTGTCCCGCGAGGGGGATGTGCGCATCTACAGCGCCAGGGAGCTGGAGGAGCTGCTGTCCACCGCCTTCCACGGGGTGGAGTGCCGCCGGGTCAGCCCCACCGCCCTGGTGGCCTGGGGGGTAAAATAGCCGGAATTTTGGATAAAAATGGAGAAAATGCCTGCAAATTTCACAATTGTGCGGCGAAAGGAGACGTGATACACTTTTTTTATTCCAAATCCTAGAGCAAAGCGGTGAATTTCCATGGCAATCCACGAAGAATGCGGCGTGTTCGGCGTCTATGACCCGGCCGGCGGATGCGCCCGCACCACCTATTACGGACTCTACGCCCTCCAGCACCGGGGGCAGGAGGCCTGCGGCATCGCCACCATGCAGGGGCTGGAGCTGCGCTTCCACAAGGATCTGGGCCTGGTGGGGGAGGTGTTCGATGCCCAGAAGCTGGACGAGCTGGGGGGCACCCTGGCGGTGGGCCACGTGCGCTACTCCACCACCGGCGGCGTCCGCCGGGAGAACGCCCAGCCCCTGACCCTGAAGTACGTCAAGGGCACCCTGGCGGTGGCCCACAACGGCAACCTGGTAAACACGGCGGAGCTGCGCACCTCCTTTGAATACCGGGGGGCCATCTTCCAGACCACCACCGACTCGGAGCTGATCGCCTACGCCATCGCCCAGGAGCGGCTGCGCTGCGGCTCGGCGGAGGAGGCGGTGTGCCAGGCGCTGAAGGGCCTGCGGGGAGCCTACTCCCTCATCGTCATGTCCCCCCAGAAGCTCATCGCCGCCCGGGATCCCTGGGGCTTCCGGCCCCTGTGCATGGGCCGCCGGGGGGACGCGGTGGTGTTCGCCTCCGAGACCTGCGCCCTCAACGCGGTGGGGGCAGCCTTCGAGCGGGAGCTGGAGCCCGGCGAGATCGTGGTGGTTCACAACGGGGAGGTGCGCTCCATCAGGGAGAACTGCGCGGCGGCCTCCAGCCACCTGTGCATCTTCGAGTACATCTACTTCGCCCGGCCCGACTCGGTGCTCTGCGGCCAGTCGGTCCACGAGGCCCGGCGCAACGCGGGCCGCTTCCTGGCGAAAGAGCACCCGGTGGAGGCCGACGTGGTGATCGGCGTGCCCGACTCCGGCCTGGATGCCGCCATGGGCTACGCCCAGGAGTCCGGCATCCCCTACGGCGTGGGCCTGGTGAAGAACCGCTACATCGGCCGCACCTTCATCACCCCCGGCCAGCAGAGCCGGGAGCAGGCGGTGCGCATCAAGCTGGGCCCCCTGAAGAGCTGCGTGGAGGGCAAACGGGTGGTGATGATCGACGACTCCATCGTCCGGGGCACTACCTCCCGGCAGATTGTCACCCTCCTGCGGGAGGCCGGGGCCAGGGAGGTGCACATGCGCTCCTCCGCGCCCCCCTTCATCGCCCCCTGCTACTTCGGCACCGACATCCCAGACAAGGACAGCCTGATCGCCTGCCGCTACTCGGTGGAGGAGATCCGGGCGCTGATCGGCGCGGACAGCCTGGGCTTCCTCAGCCTGGAGGCCCTGCACCAGATCGCCCCTGACGCCGCCTGCGGCTTCTGCGACGGCTGCTTCACCGGCGCCTATCCCATTGCCACCTGAATGTCAAAATGCCCGGACGGATTTCCGTCCGGGCATTTTTTGCCGGCCGCCTATTCAAACTGGCTGTAGTAGAGGGCGGCGTAAGCCCCGCCCTTGGCCAGCAGGGTCTGGTGGTCGCCCTGCTCGATGATGTTGCCGTGCTCCATGTAGAGGATCAAATCCGCGTCCCGGATGGTGGACAGGCGGTGGGCGATGACGAAGCTGGTGCGTCCGTCCATCAGCTTTTTCATGGCCTTGCCGATCTCCACCTCGGTGCGGGTGTCCACGCTGGAGGTGGCCTCGTCCAGGATGATGATGGGCGGGTCGCACAGGAACACCCGGGCGATGGTCAGGAGCTGCCGCTGCCCGGCGGAGAGGTTGGCGGCGTCGTTGTCCAGCACCGTGTCGTAGCCCTGGGGCATGGTGCGGATGAAGTAGTCCACCTTGGCGGCCCTGGCGGCGGCCACAATCTCCTCCCGGGCGGCGTCGGGGCGGCCGTAGGCGATGTTCTCCGCCACGGTGCCGCCGAAGAGCCAGGTGTCCTGGAGCACCATGCCGAAGTTGTGCCGCAGGCCGGCGCGGCTCATGGCGGCGGTGGGCACCCCGTCCAGGGTGATCCGGCCGCCATTGACCTCATAGAACCGCATGAGCAGATTGATCAGGGTGGTCTTGCCCGCGCCGGTGGCCCCCACCACGGCGATCTTCTGGCCGGGCTTTGCTTCGAAGCTGATGTCCCGCATCAGCAGGCGGTCGGGCTCGTAGCCGAAGCTGACGTGCTCGAAGGCCACCCGGCCCACGGCGTTCTCCACCACGGCGGGGGAGGCGGGGTCGGGGATCTCCTCCTCCTCGTCCAGCAGCTCGAAGGTGCGCTTGGCGGAGGCAAAGGCGGACTGGAGGGAGTTGATCATATAGGACGCCTCGGTGAGGGGCTCGGCGGTCTGGTTGATATATTGGAAAAAGGCCTGCACCACGCCCACGGTCATGGTGCCGTTGAGCATGGCCCAGCCGGAGATCACGGCGATCACCACCTGGCCCAGCCGGTTGAGCATACGGATGAGGGGGTTGACGCAGTTGGTGAGGAAGTCGGCCTTCTGGTTGGCGGCCCGGTTGGCCTCGGCGGCCTCGGACACCTTCCGGATGCTGTCGGCCTCATGGTTGTAGGCCTTGATCACATCCCGGCCGTGGTAGTACTCCTCCACCACGCCGGTGAGGACGGCGATGGTCTCCTGTCGCTGGGCGGCGCAGGCCAGGTTCCTGCGGGCCACCACGTTGGTGATGCCGATGCCGATGACCATGAACACCAGGAAAATGCCGGTGAGGGTCAGGCTGTAGCAGAACATGACGATCAGGGAGCCGATGATGGTGCCCACGGCCACAATCAGCTTGAGCAGGCCGGTCTGGAGCACCTCGGAGATCTTGTCCAGATCGCTGGTGACCCGGCTGAGGATCTCGCCGGCCTTGTTCTGGTCGAAGAAGCGCAGGGGCAGGCGGTTGAGCTTTTGCGCCACCTGGCTGCGCAGGGAGAGCACCAGGCTCTCGGCCACGCTGGCCATCAGATAGGACTGGAGGTAGTAGAACAGCCAGGTGAACAGGTACTGGACGGTGAGCTGGGCCATTTCCCGGCCCAGGCCGCCGGCGAAGGTGAAGGCCGCCCCCTCCCGCCAGCAGGCCTGGATGGTCGCCCACAGGTGGTCGATGACAATGGCGCTGTACATGGGGTTCCAGATGGACAGGGCCACATAGATGACGATGGATACGGCCACCACCCCCAGGCGGAGCCGCTGCCCTTTCAGATTGGCAAACAGGCGTACCACGGTGCCCGGCCTCTTTTGAACTTGGGCGCTCATGCTTCCTGGGCCTCCTTTGTCTGGGATTCGTAGATCTCGCGGTAAACCTGACAGGTCTCCATCAGCTCCTCATGGGTGCCGATGCCCGCCATCTTACCCTCGTGGAGCACCACGATCTGGTGGGCGTGGCGGATGGAGCTGACCCGCTGGGCCACAATCACCACCGCCGCATCCTGTGTCTCGGCCGCCAGGGCGCGCCGCAGGGCGGCGTCGGTCTTGAAGTCCAGGGCGGAGAAGCTGTCGTCAAAGATATACAGCTCCGGGCGCTTCACCAGGGCCCGGGCGATAGACAGCCGCTGCTTCTGGCCGCCGGAGAAGTTGGTGCCCCCCTGGGCCACAAAGGAGTTGAGCCCGTCGGGCAGGGAGCGGATGAAGTCCCCGGCCTGGGCCACGTCGGCGGCGTGCATCAGCTCCTCCTCCGTGGCGTCGGGACGGCTGTAGCGCAGATTCTCCGCGATGGTGCCGGAGAAGAGCCACGCCTTCTGCTGGACATAGGCCAGGTGAGAGCGCAGGTACTCCTGGGGCATGTCACGGATGTCGGTGCCGTTGAGCTGGATGGAGCCGTCGGTGACATCGTGGAACCGGAGGATCAGGGAGGCCACGGTGGACTTGCCGCTGCCGGTGCCGCCGATGATGGCGGTGGTCTCCCCCCGGCGGCAGACGAAGTCCAGGTGGCTCAGGGTATCCTCCTCCGCGTCCTGGAAACGGAAGGACACGTCGCGGAAGGAGAGCACCTCGGCGGGGTGGGACTCCGCCGGGGCCTGGTCGGTAAGATCGGTGATCTCCGGGCTGTGATCCAGCACCAGCCGGACACGCTCGCAGCACTCCAGGGCCCGGGGGAGGATCAGGATCACCAGCTGGGCCATCATCAGGAAGAACATGACCAGGATGGAGTACTCGATGGCGGCGGTGATGTCGCCGATCTGGAATTTTCCGGCGGAAATGCGCCCGCCGCTGACCCAGTAGACAATCACCACAAAGAAGTTGATGAAGAAGAAGGCCAGGCCGTCCAGATTGGCAAAGCGGCGGTTGGCCTTGATGGAGGTGGCCGCGTAGTTGGCAAAGGCGGTGATAAGGCGGCTCTCCTCCCGCGCCTCATTGTTGAAGGCACGCACCACCCGCACGCCGGTGAGGTTCTCCAGCAGGATGGTGCTCATCCGATCCAGCAGCTTCTGCAGACGGCGGAACAGGGGAGCGGCCCCCCGGATGATGAAAAAGGCGATGAGCAGGATCAGCACCACCACAGCCAGCAGGATCAGCCCCATCTGGACGTCCAGCCCAAAGGTGAGCCCCAGGGCGATGGCGCAGATGATGGGCACGGGGACGATCATCTGCAGGGTGCTGGTGAGGGCAAACTGGATGGTGGTGATGTCGGAGATGGTGCGGGTGGTGATGGAGGCGGTGCCGAACTGGCGGAAGTCATAGATGGACAGGGCCAGGGATTTGGCGTAGATGGCCTGGCGCATTTCCTTGCCCACCTGGGCGGAGAGGGTGGCGCAGGCGTAGCCTCCCAGGACGGCGCACCCGCCCGCGGCCAGGGATACCACCGCCATCTTCACCCCGGTGTGCCATACCGCCTCAAAGGTGGCGCCGGAGGTGCCCAGGTTGAGCATCTCCGCTACCAAGGTGGGGATAAACAGGCCGCCGGTGATCTCCACCACCAGCAGCACCACGGTGAGCAGGGTCAGCTTCCAGTGGGGCCTGAGGAAGCGCAGGATCAGTTTCATGGGGGAATGCTCCTCTCAACAAAAAGGTTTCAGACAGCCGCCCGGGGCCCTGTCCCTGCGGCCGGACTCACGGCTCCTCCGGCGGGCATGGCTTCGGCGGAACCGTCAGCCGCTCTGCCATGGACGAGCTGAAGCGGCGCAGGAGCCGGATCAGCACCGCCTGCTCCTCCCGGGACAGGGAATCCCAGGCCTCGGCCTCCAGAGCCTCCAGCGGGGCCACGCGCTCCGACACAAAGGCCCGGCCCCGCTCCGTCAGCACGGCCCGCTTGCTGCGCTGGTTGTGGGCGTAGGGCTCCAGCCGGATCAGCTCCTTCCGGATAAGCAGCTTGAAGGCGGAGTTGACCGTCTGGGGGCTGAGGCTGAACTGCTCGCAGATCTCCCGCTGGGTCTCCGCCCCGTGGCGGACAGCCACCAGGCACCAGAACTCCGCCTCTGACAGGCCGCAGGCCCTGGCCAGCTGGACATAAGCCCGATCCAGCTCCATAAACGCCTCATTCAGGGCGTCCAGGCCGGTATTCTTCTCCCGGCTGTCACACATAGGGATCACCTCAATTATCTGAAATCATATTTTACTAAAACGGACTATCCGAAATGATACCATAGCTCCCCCGACATGTCAACCCCTGTCTGTACACCCCGCTCCGGCCTTGCAAAGCGGGGAAAAATGGCGTACAATACGGAAAAGTGTGTGCAGAAAGCGGAGAGGGGGAGCAATTACGGCAAATCCGGGACAGAATGACTTCTCCAGAGGCGGGATGGCCCGCAATATCGTCCACATGGCCCTGCCCATGACGGTGGCCCAGCTCATCAACATCCTGTATAACGTGGTGGATCGGATGTATCTGGGCCGCCTGCCCGGCCACCTGGCCCTGACGGGGCTGGGCCTGTGCCTGCCCATCATCTCCATCCTCATGGCCTTTGCCAACCTGTGCGGCATGGGGGGCGCGCCCCTGTGCTCCATCCACCGGGGGAGGGGGGAGAACGGGGAGGCCGAGCGCATCATGGGCAACTCCTTCGCCCTGCTGCTCCTCTTCGGCGCGGGCCTGACGGTGCTGTGCCTGGCGTTCCGGCGGCCCATCCTCTACCTGTTCGGGGCCAGCGACGTGACCTTCCCCTACGCCAACGACTATCTGACCATCTATGTGCTGGGCACGGTCTTTGTCATGATCGGCCTGGGCATGAACCCCTTCATCAACTCCCAGGGGTTCAGCGGCATGGGCATGCTGACGGTGGCCCTGGGGGCGGTGGTGAACATTGTGCTGGATCCCATCTTCATCTTCCTGCTGGGCATGGGGGTGCGGGGGGCCGCCCTGGCAACGGTGATCTCCCAGGCCTGCTCCGCCGTGTGGGTGCTGTGCTTCCTCACCGGCCGGCGGGTGATCCTCCGGCTGCGGCCGGCCGCCCTGCGCCTGCGGTGGGCCCGGGTGCGGCGGATTCTGGCCCTGGGGGCCTCCGGCTTTGCCATGTCCATGACCAACAGCCTGGTGCAGGTGCTGTGCAACGCCTCCCTCCAGGTATACGGCGGCGACCTGTACGTGGGTGTGATGACGGTGATCAACTCCGTCCGGGAGGTGATCTCCATGCCGGTGCAGGGCATCACCAACGGCTGCCAGCCGGTGCTGGGCTACAACTACGGCGCGGGGGAGTACGGCCGGGTGCGGGAGGGCATCCGGTTCACCACCGTGCTCACCGTGGGCTACTCCCTGGCCGCCTGGGCCCTGGTGATGGCGGTGCCGGAGCTGCTCATCCGCATCTTCAACAGCGAGGCGGATCTGATCGCCGCCGGCATTCCCGCCTTCCGCATCTACTTCGCCGCCTTCTTCTGCATGTCCTTCCAGTTCATCGGCCAGTCGGTGTTTGTGGGGCTGGGGCGCTCCAAAAACGCCGTGTTCTTCTCCCTGCTGCGCAAGGCCTTTATCGTGGCCCCCCTGACCCTGCTGCTGCCCGCCCTGGGCATGGGGGTGAACGGGGTGTTCCTGGCCGAGCCCATCTCCAATGTGCTGGGCGGCCTGGCCTGCATCCTCACCATGTACGCCACGGTGTACCGGCCCCTGGGACGGCAATAGACAAAAACGGGACGCACTGCATCTGTGCAGCGCGTCCCAGCGTGTCGAAAAAGCGGCAAAGCCGCTTTTTCGAGAAAGATCGCATGGCGGAAGGGGCTCGTTTTCTTGCGAAAAAGTCACCCCTTCCACCATGAGAAGTGTCATTTCCGAGGCGCATGTCCCCGGAAATGACGGATTTTAATTGTATTCCTGCGGCTGTGGCCGCAGGAACTCTGCGAGGCTTCTCCTCACGGAGGTTTCTCGGCAGCCTGCGGGACGCGCTGCACAGGTGCAGCGCGTCCCGTTCGTTCTGCCTGTTATACCGCGGCCAGGGCCTTCCCCAGCTCCCGGCAGGCGTCGGCGGCGTCCCCCTCCGGAGCGCCGCAGGCGATCACCGGCTCGCACACCAGGCTGCAGCCCGCATCCTCGCAGTCGGCCGCCCAGGTGCGCATCCACTCGCCGTCGCCCCAGCCGTAGGAGCCGAACAGGCCGATGGTCTTGCCGCCCAGGCTGGGCTTGACGGACTCAAACATGGGTTCAAATTCCGCCTCCTCCAGCTGCTCGGCCCCCATGGAGGGGCAGCCGAAGGCCAGGGCGGAGTAGCCCGCCGCCTGGTCGGGGGAGAACTGGTCGGGGGTGAACAGGTCGGCGCTGCCGCCGGCCCCCTCCGCCACCAGGTTGGCCATGGCCTCCGTGTTGCCGGTGCCGCTCCAGTAGACAATCGCAATCTTGCCCATTGTGTGTCATCCTTTCTGAACTGTGATGTTGGCATAAAATCTTGTATCAAGCAGCTACCACGAGCTGAATGATCGGGGTGCCCGCCGCGTACCGGCGGCGGAAGGTCTCGGTGCAGCGGCGGAAGCCCTCAAACCGCCGCCTGGCCGCCTGGGGGTCGCCGTAGCACTTCCAGCAGCCGCAGTAGGTGTAGTTCCGCCCCTTGTGGCGGATGAAGCCCTTCACGTCGTCCAGGGGATAGCCCAGGAAAACGCCGATCTCGTGGGGGAACTCCGCCTGGAGACAGAGGCGGGAGGCCAGCTGCCGCAGGCAGTCCCGCAGGCCCGTCCAGGGAGCGTAGCCCATGGAGCGCAGGAACGCCTGGTGGGCCCGGCCCTCCAGCAGCTCCGTCAGCGCCCGCTCCCGGTACAGGTAGAGCAGGTAGGCGCCCGTCCGGCGGCAGCCCCTGAGGATCACCAGCCGCAGGCCGGCGCCCTCCAGTTGGGAGCGGAGGGAGAGAAAGGCACGGACAAACTCCCGGGTGTCTGCGGGCTGAAAGCGGAACAGGCTGGCGGGCTTGAGGCCCACCAGCGTGGGGGAGCAGTGCTCAATCAGGGCCTGTTCGAGGGTCATGGCTTCATCTCCGTTCGATGGTTAGTATAAGCTAACTACTAAGGTTAGAGCATCGGTTAGCAATTGCTAACCGATGCTCTAACCTTACCATGCTTTTCCGGCGCTGTCAAGCCCCAATTTGCCGCGGAGGCCGCCGGGGTTATGTCCTAGCGGCCTCCGTTGTCCCGGCGCCGGGCAGGAGGACGCGGAAGGTGCTCCCCGCCCCGGGGGTGCTCTCCACCTGGATGCGGCCGCCGCACAGGGAGACGATGCTGTGGACGATGGGCAGGCCCAGGCCGATGCCCCGGCGGGTGTGGGCCGGATCGGCCTGGTAATAGCGGTCGAAGATGTGGCTGCGCACCTTGTCGGACATGCCGATGCCGTCGTCGGCAACGGTGAACACCGCCGTGTCCCCCTGCCGCTGCAGCGAAACCCGGATGTGGCCGCCGTTGGGGGTGTATTTGATGGCGTTGCCCACCAAGTTGTTCCACACGTGGGGGAGCAGCTCCACACTGCCTGTGAACTCCACCGGCGCGATGTCCGCGGTGAGGGTCTGCGCCTTCTCCCTGGCGCTGCCCTCCAGCAGCAGGAGGCAGTGGCTGACCTGCTCGTCCAGCCAGAAGGTCGTCCGGGACACGGGCAGGTTCCCGGTCTCCAGCTTGGTGAGCAGCAGGGCGTCGTTGGCCAGCTCCGCCAGCTGGGTGGATTCGCTGGCGATGATCTGGAGGTACTTCTTCTGCTCCGCCTCGGTAAAGCCGGGCTCCTGGAGCAGCTCGGCAAAGCCGCGGATGGCGGTCAGAGGGGTCTTGAACTCGTGGGTGAAGGTGTTGACATACTCATCCCGCCGGGCGCGGACGTTCTGAAGCTCCTCCGCCATGCGGTTGAAGTCGGCATAGGCCGCGGAAAAGGCGCCGCTCCCCTCAACGGGCAGCCGGACGGACAGATCCCCGTCGATGATGGTCTGGAAGCTGTCCCGGAGCCGTCGGAACCGGCGGTTGAAATACCGCCCCGCCAGCAGGGCCGTCACCGCGCCGAAGGCCGCCGGGACGGCCAGGGCGGCGGCCCAGACGGCGGGCCCCGGGCTGAGCCGGCCCGCCAGCGCCGCGGTCAGCACGCAGAGGGCGGCAGCTCCGGCGGACAGAAGGGCGGATAGGATGATAAAACGCACCAGCAGCCTGAGGCTGCCCAGCTGTGGAGATTCCCGCATCTCTCTCATTCTCCCATCTCTCCGGAGGCGGTCAGCCCTGCGAGCGGACAAAGAAGTCGCACCAGGGCCGCAGGGTGCAGCTGGGGCAGTCCGGCTTGCGGGCCATGCACACCGCCCGGCCGTGGAGCACCATCCGGTGGCAGAAGTCGTTGGATTCCTCCGGCGGCAGGATGGGGCGCAGCTGCTCCTCCACCTTACCGGGATCCTTGGTGCCGTCGGTGAGGCCCAGCCGGCCGGTGATGCGGATGCAGTGGGTGTCCGCCACCACCACGCCGGGGGTGTGGTACACGTCGCCCAGAATCAGGTTGGCGGTCTTGCGCCCCACGCCGGGGAGCCTGAGCAGCTCCTCCATGGTGTCGGGGACTTTGCCGCCGTACTCGTCCACCAGCATGCGGGCGGCGGCCACAATGTCCCGGGCCTTGGCCCGGAAGAAGCCGGTGGAGCGGATATACTCCTCCACCTCGGTCACGTCGGCCTCCGCCAGGGACTCCAGAGTGGGGAAGCGGGCAAAGAGGGCGGGCGTGACCATGTTGACCCGCTCGTCGGTGCACTGGGCGGCGAGGCGGACGGAGAAGAGCAGCTCATAGGGCTTGGGATATTGCAGGGAGCAGAGGCCGTCGGGGTAGAGCCTTTTCAGCTCCTCCACGATGGCGACGACATCCTCGTGGGTTTTCATCGAATCACCTCTTAGACAATATAGCACAGATTGCGGCAAAAAACGAGAGCCTTTTTTCAGAACGGGAGATTGTAATTCAGAGGCAGATTCTGTATAATGAACGAAACAGGCTAAAAACCAGAGAACCATGAGAGAAAGGTGGAGGCAGATTTGGTCAAGGAGATTATGGAGTTCCTCTCCGGGCAGGATCCGGAGGTTGGCGCCGCCGTCCAGGCGGAGTACGACCGGCAGCGGCGCAACATCGAGCTCATCGCGTCGGAGAACTTTGTCAGCGAGGCGGTGCTGGCGGCGGCGGCCACCGTGCTCACCAACAAGTATGCCGAGGGCTACCCCGGCAAGCGGTACTACGGCGGCTGCCAGTGCGTGGACGTGGTGGAGGACATCGCCCGGCAGCGGGCCTGCGCGCTCTTCGGGGCGGAGCACGCCAACGTCCAGCCCCACAGCGGCGCCAACGCCAACTATGCGGTGTACGCCGCCCTGTGTGACCACGGGGACACGGTGCTGGGCATGGATCTGGCCAACGGCGGCCACCTGACCCACGGCTCCCCGGTGAACTTCTCCGGCAAGAACTACAACATCGTGGCCTACGGCGTCAACGACCAGGGATACATCGACTACGACCAGGTGCGGGATCTGGCCAAACAGCACAGGCCCCGCATGATCCTGGCCGGCGCCTCCGCCTACCCCCGCACCATCGACTTCAAGACCTTTGCCGACATCGCCCACGAGGTGGGGGCCTACCTGTTTGTGGACATGGCCCACATCGCCGGCCTGGTGGCCGCCGGGCTCCACCCCTCCCCGGTGCCCTACGCCGACGTGGTGACCACCACCACCCACAAGACCCTCCGGGGTCCCCGGGGCGGCATGATCCTCTGCAAGGAGGAGCTGGCCAGGAAGATCGACTCCGCCATCTTCCCCGGCAGCCAGGGCGGCCCTCTGGAGCACATCATCGCCGCCAAGGCCGTGGCCCTGGGGGAGGCCATGAAGCCGGAGTTCAAGACCTATCAGCAGCAGATCGTCAAGAACGCCGCCGCTCTGGCCCGGGCCCTCATGGCCGAGGGCTTCGATCTGGTTTCCGGCGGCACGGACAACCACCTGATGCTGGTGGATCTCCGCCCCGCCCACCTCACCGGCAAGGAGATGGAGAAGCGGCTGGACGAGGTGAACATCACCGTCAACAAGAACGCCATCCCCAACGACCCGGAGAAGCCCTTCGTCACCAGCGGCATCCGGGTGGGCACCCCCGCCGCCACCAGCCGGGGCTTCAAGGAGGAGGACATGGCGGTGATCGCCCGCCTCATGTGGCAGACCGCCACCGGCTTCGAGACCAAGGCCGATGACATCCGGGCGGAGGTGGCCCGGCTGACGGCCAAGTACCCCCTGTACGAATAAACAGCGCAAGAAGCGCAGAGGGCCTGACGCATGAGCGTCAGGCCCTCTTTGAATGAAATGGGGACAGCGGGTGAACCGAACGGGCCGGGAAAAGAGGCCGCTCAGAACTGGTTCAGCGGCACGGAGCCGTCGTCAGCCCCCTTCTCGATGGCCTTCACCACCGCGTCGTAGCCGTACTTGTCGTTGACCTGGATGTGGAATTTCTCCCCCACCCTGCGGCCCAACAGGGCCTTCCCCAGGGGGGACTCCTTGCTGATCAGGCCGTGGAGGGCATCCTGCCGCATGGTGGTGACCACCTGGTAGACCTCCGTGTCCCCCTCGTCCTCCAGAAAGACGGTGACCTTGTCGTAGAGGGCCACCCCGTCGCTCTCCTCCGGCTCGGGGAGCACCACGGCGGTCTTGATCATGTTTTCCAGGAAGCGGATGCGGCTCTCGTTGCGGTTCTTCTCCTGCTTGGCGGCCTTGTACTCGAAGTTCTCGCTGAGATCGCCGAAGGCCCGGGCCTCCTTCACCGCCTCCAGCAGCTGGGGCCGGAGCTGAATCCGGCGGTAGTCCAGCTCCTCCTTCATCATCTGAATGTCCTTCTTGGTCAGTTCGTTGTGCATGGCGGAATCCCTCTTGTTCTTGAAATCTGAGAGGTATTATAGCACAAACGGGCCGCCGGGGCAAATGGCCCCGGCGGCCTTAGAGTGTCGAAAAAGTGGACGAAGCCACTTTTTCGAGAAAGGCTGCATGGCGGAAGGGACTCGATTTCTTGCGAAATTGTCACCCCTTCCGCCATGAGAAGTGTCATTTCCGACGCGCATGTCGCCGGAAATGACGGATGTTGATTTTGTTCCGTCATCTGCGGA
Source organism: Flavonifractor sp. (assembly GCF_019422385.1). Taxonomy (NCBI): domain Bacteria; kingdom Bacillati; phylum Bacillota; class Clostridia; order Eubacteriales; family Oscillospiraceae; genus Flavonifractor; species Flavonifractor sp. The sequence goes on along the minus strand of NZ_JAHZDL010000009.1, from coordinate 13,669 downwards.
TGACGGAACTCTGCGAGGCTTTCTCTTTGGGAGGTTTTTCGACAGTCTGACAGGCCACCGGGGCAAATGGCCCCGGCGGCTTCTCTGGGTCAATTCACTTATTTGCCCAGCTCCGCGCCGCCCCATTCCACGGCGGTGAAGCCGGTGCGCTCCGGGGTGGTCAGCTCCTGGGCCGGTACCTCCACCGGCTGGTCCAGGCCCTTCCACGCCATGAACACCCGGATCAGGGTGTCGGGGGCCGGGTCGATGGTCAGTTCCGCAGCGTCGGTGTAGGCGTCGGTCTGGAAGGAGATCAGGTTGTAGGGGTTGCCCTCCATCCGGGGCAGCCAGTAGATGATGAACTCGTTGGCCTCCCGCTCCGTCAGGCCCAGCCGGGCCAGGGCGTCCTCCAGGAAGGCGGCAGTGCCCTCCCCCGCCACACAGAAGCCGGCGGACAGGTCGAACTGCCGGTCGATGATGCCCTCCCAGAACAGGCAGTAGTAAGTACGGCCGGTTTCCGGGTCGGTGAGGGTGCCGTCGGGCTGGGCGGTCACCGTCCAGCCGTCCCCGTAGTCCGGGTAGGTGGAGGTGAACGTCCCGTCCAGCTCCAGGGTGACGGAAACCTCCGTCTCCTCCTCCGGGTAGAGGTAGATCACCGGCTTGGCGCCTCTCGCGCCGCAGCCGGTCAGGGCGGCGGCCAGCAGGGCCGCCAGGGACAGGGTGAGCAGTCTTTTCATTTCATGAGCCTCCTTTTCTCGTTCCTATTTGCAATCCTCTTGGAGGAAATACAGGGGAAAAGGTACCCGATTTGATCAGCGCCGCCGGAATTTCCGCGCCTCCTCCCCCCGGAGGATGCGGCCCAGGCCCCGGATGTGGCGGGAGAGCATCACCAGGGCCAGGATCAGGGCCAGCAGGCCGGCCTCCCGCCCGTGAAAGGCGAAGGCCGGGGGGACGAACAGGGCGGGGATCACCACCGCCCCCAGGGGCAGCCAGCCAGACAGCAGGGTGACCGCCAGCCCGATGAGGCAGGCCAGGGTGCCCCACAGGGGGGAGGAGAGGATCAGGGCGGCGCAGGTGACGGCCACCCCCTTGCCGCCCCGGAAGCGCCGCCAGGCGGGGAAGTTGTGGCCCAGCACCGCCCCCAGGCCGCTCCACAGCCCGGCCAGCGCCCCCAGCCCCGGGAACAGCGCCCGGCACAGCAGCCAGGCCAGGGCGGTCTTGGCGATGTCCCCGGCCAGCACCACCGCGCCCCAGCCCTTTCCCAGCTCATGGGCCAGATTTGCCATGCCGGGGTTGCCGGTGCCCAGGTATGCGGCGCTCTTTCCGGTGCAGTGCCGGGCCACCAGCTCGGCGGTGAGAAACCCGCCGCAGACATAGCCCACCAGCAGGCAGAGCAGACGTTCCATGGCTACCTCCCCGGGCGGCTCTCCCGCAGAAAAACGTAAGTAGTGTCGTCGGACCGCTCCGGGGCATAGGCGTAGCCCATCCGGTCGAACTCCCGCATGACCTCCGGCGTCCCGGCCCCGCGCTCGGCCAGGAAGCGCACCATCTCCCCCCGGGCCATCTTCACGTAGACCCCCTTCTCCACCAGCCTCTTCCCGTCCAGCTCCCCGAACACCACGTGGATCCACCGCACGGGCGGGGAGACCCAGGGCCGCACCGCCCTGGCGTACTCCGCCGAGGCCAGGTTGACCAGGGTGTCCGTGCCGTCCGCCGTCAGGGCGCGGTACAGGCCGTCCCTCCAGAAGTCGTAGAGGCTTTTACAGAAGGGGGTTTTCAGCCTGGCCCCCATCTCCAGCCGGTAGGGGGTCACTCCGTCAAAAGGCCGCAGCACCCCGTACAGGCCGGAGAGGATGCGCAGATGGGCCTCCACGTATGCAAACTGCTCCGCAGTGAAGAGCTGGGGGGCCATATACTGGTACTGGATGCCGTCGTAGGCCAGCAGGGCGGGGGTATTGGCCCGGCCAAAGTCCATTTCCTGATACCGGCGGAAGTTCAGTTCCGCGATGGCATCGTTGCAGGAGAGCAGCTTTTTCAGGGCCGGGTAGTCCAGCCCTCTCAGCCAGTCCGCCAGCACCCGGGCCCGCTCCAGCAGGGCAGGGACGGACTTGGGGGCCAGGAAGTCCGTGTCCGCCCGCATCTTCTTGGCGGGGGAGATGAGCAGCTTCACAGCGGCTTCTGGGGGTGTGCGGCGGCCTGACCGGCCCGGATGGCCTCCCGCTCCCGGCACAGTTCGGCATGGAGGGCCACGGAGTCCCACGCCCGGTTGGTGGGGGTGAGCACCGCCTTCAGGTGTACCGGGGCCACCTTGTTCCGCCGGAAGGACTGGAGCAGCAGATCCAGCAGGCGGCCGGGGCAGTCGGAGAGCACCATCATCTCGTCGTCAAAGCCCTCGCCGGCATAGGGGGCCTCGGGCTGCTTTCCGGCGGCCAGCTCCCCCAGGGGCAGGCCGTAGGACTCCCTGGGCACCAGAGCGGTGCGCAGGCCCAGGGGCATGCACAGCCTGCGGATTTTGGCCCCCCGGGGGTTGTCCAGGTTATAGAGGAATACGGTGGGTGTGCTCATGGGTATCAGCCTTCCTTTCACCCACCATTCTACCGGGTTTTGCCCCTCCCGTCAACCATCGCTACAGCACGTTTTTCAGGGTGAGCCGCTCCGCCTCGCTGAGCAGGCCCAGCCGGAGCATCAGCCGGGCGTTGGCGGCGGAGTACTCCCCCGCCTCCCGGCAGTCCAGGTACTCCAGCGCCTCCTGAAACCCGGCGTAGATCAGGTCGGTGTCGGAGTGGCGCAGCAGGATGTGCAGATACATCTCGTGGTTGTTCCACCGCTGGAAGGCCGCCTCCGTGGCGGCCTGGGCCCCCGCCCAGTCCCCCGCCTCCGCCAGGGCCTCCGACTCCTCCAGCGCGGCGGTGAGCTCCCCGGTCAGATGCCCCAGATACCAGGCGTTGGCCAGGGTGGCCCCCAGCAGGGCGCACAGCAGAATGGCCGCGATCCACAGCCGCTTCACCGCTTCCCCTCCTTCTCCGCCAGGTAGACCTGGTTCTGCTCGTCCACCGTCAGCAGGAACACGTCGGAGCTGCGGCGCACGTGGTGGGCCTTGAGCTGCCGGTCCAGCCAGGTGTCGTCCAGCCCACGGCTGTGCAGATTGCGGGTGAGCACCCGGCCGTCGTTGATGATCACCACCGGCAGGCCCCCGTCTTTGGGGTGGAGCTCCATCTGCCTGGCGGTCACCGGCCGCTCCTCCGCCCGGGTGAGGACGGAGATCTGCCCGTTGGTCTCCAGAATGGCGTACTTCACGGTGGTGAGGTCGGTGATCCCCTGCATCCGAAGCTCCTCCATCAGCTCGTCCACGGTGAAGCGGTTCTTCTGCATCTCAAGCTGGTGGAGCTTGCCGTTCTCCACAATGATGCTGGGCTTGCCGCACATCAGGGCCCGGAACCGTATGCTCCTCATGGTGAGCACCGACAGGGCCATGGTGAGGCACAACAGGGTGAAGATGGGCACAATGCCGGTGAGCAGGGGGATGCCGAAGTCCTGCATGGGCACGGCGGCCAGATCGGCGATCAGCAGGGCCAGCACCAGCTCGGAGGGCTCCAGCTCCCCCACCTGCCGCTTGCCCATGAGGCGGATGCCCGCGATGATGAAGATGTAGAGAATGATGGTGCGCAGAAAGGCGATGACCATGTAAGCGGCCTCCCGGATGGTTTCTCCTCTCAGTATGGCCGCGGTTGGGCGGATTATGCGCCCAACCTTGACGGGACGGCGGAGAGCGGCTACAATCAGGGAAAAGACTGGAGGTGTCCCATGACCCAAAAAACTAAGCGAACCCTGGCCCTGGGCCTGGCGGCCGCCGCCGGGGTGACCCTGCTGGCCGGGCTGGACGCCCGGCTGGTGGTGCGTACTTATGCCATAGAGAGCGAGCAGGTGAGCACGCCGGTGCGGCTGGCGGTGCTCACGGATCTCCACGCCTGCGCCTACGGGGAGGGGCAGAAAAACCTATTGGACGTGGTGGCGGTGCAGTCCCCGGATCTGGTGCTTCTGTGCGGCGACATCGTGGACGACGACCCCCGGATGCCCGAGGAGCGGGCCCTGGCCACGGTGGAGGCCCTGGCGGAGGTGTGGCCGGTGTACTACGTCACCGGCAACCACGAGTTCTGGACGGGGCGGGTGGAGGAGGTCAGGGAGCTGCTCCGCGCCCGCGGGGCCGTGGTGCTGGAGGGGGAGAGCGCCGCCGTCACCGCGGCGGGGCAGACCCTCCGCATCGGCGGCATCGACGACCCCAGCGTGGGGGAGGATATCTGGCGGGAGCAGCTGGAGACGGTGACCGCCGCCCAGGATGGGGAGACCTTTTCCATTCTGCTGACCCACCGGCCCGAGCGGGTGGAGGACTACACCGGCCGGGGCTTCGATCTGGTGCTGGCGGGCCACGCCCACGGGGGCCAGTGGCGGCTGCCGGGGCTGATCAACGGCCTGATTGCCCCCAACCAGGGCCTGTTCCCCCGGTACGCCGGCGGGCGCTATGCGTTGGACGGGGACACCACGATGATTGTCAGCCGGGGGCTGGCCCGGGAGAGCACCCGCATCCCCCGGCTCTTCAACCGGCCGGAGCTGGTGGTGGTGGACATCCTGCCGGAGGGGACTGCCTAAAAAAGCCGGGCAGAGATCAGGAATTCCCGACCTCCGCCCGGCTTTCTCGTCTGTTACAGGGGATAGAGGGCTTTCTCATAGTCCTGAACGTACCAGCGCAGGTTTTTCCGCCCACGCTGCACCACGGTGTGGCCCTCGGCCTCCAGCCTGGCCCGCTGGGCCTCCACGCCGCCGGGGTATTTGGGGTTGAGTTCCCCGCCCGCCTTCAGGGTGCGCCAGTAGGGGATCTTGTCCTCCGTGCGCTGGTGGCTGGCCCAGGCGGCGATGGAGACGAAGATCCCCGCCGTCATGGGGTCGGTGAAGTCGGCGCCGTTCTCCCGGGCCAGGTGAGCCCGCAGCTCCCCCGTGGTGGTCACCTTCCCGGCGGGGACGCGGCGCATGAGGGCGTCGTAGGCCAGCGGGGGCGCCAGGAGCATCCGGCTCCCCTCATAGGTGCGGATCGCCGCCTCGTCGGTGACGGTCTGGATTCTGGGCATCCCGTTGTCCCGGCGCAGCATGGCGTTGAAATCCTTCTTCTCCTCGTTTGCCATGGGTTCCACCTCCTAGGGCTTGATTGAAAATTGGCGATGTGTCCAGCGGCGAGGGATTTTGGGCCGCTGGCAAGCAATTTTTTCGCAGGAATCCTGGTGGATTTCAAGGAAAAATTGCGCCGTCCAGGGGGCAAAAGATCCGCCGCTTGGGCATGTTGACATGTTTCAAACAAGCCCTAGGATAAGGATACCCCATTTCCCCCGCCGGCGCAATGGGGCGATCGGGAGAGAAAGACTAAATAAAAATGATCTGACAAGAAAATTTTTTTGAATTTTTGGGGGCGCGTCAGGCGGAAATACCGGCGGAAACGCCCTGCTTTTTGTCCAAAATCCCGGTTTTTTAAAAAGGCGAAAAAGACGGTTGCCAGGGGCCATTTTTTCGGGTATACTCAAAAGGATAATTTGGGAAAGGCGTGATGCGAAAGATGAAGGCGACCTTGATCCTGGAAAACGGGATGCTCTTCACCGGCCGGAGCATCGGTTCCACCGAGGAGCGGGTGTGTGAGATGGTGTTCAACACCTCCATGACCGGCTACCAGGAGATCCTCACCGACCCGTCCTATGCCGGGCAGGGCATTGTGATGAGCTATCCCCTCATCGGCAACTACGGCGTGAACCACGAGGACAATGAGTCCTCCCGTCCCTGGGCGGAGGCATTTATCGTCCGGCACCTGGCCAAGCGGGGGAGCAATTTCCGCTGCGAGGGCACCCTGGACGACTATTTGAAGGAATTCCATATCACCGGCATCGAGGGCGTTGACACCCGTGCTTTAACCAGAATACTCCGCAGTCAGGGGACCATGAATGGCATGATCACCTGTGCGGAGCATTTTTCTGTCCAGGAGGCGCTCCAGCGCATCCACGCCTACCGGGTGGAGGGCACCGTGGAGCGGGTGACCCGCAAGGAGGCCCAGGTGTATCCCGCCGCGGGGGAACAGCAGCTGCGGGTGGCCCTGATGGATTACGGCGTGAAGGAGAACATGATCCGCTGCCTCCAGAACCGGGGGTGTGAGGTCACCGTGTTCCCCGCCCACACCCCGGCGGAGACAATCCTCTCCGGCGGCTTTGACGGGGTGATGCTCTCCAACGGCCCCGGCGACCCGGCGGACAACACGGAGATCATCAAAGAGGTTCGGAAGCTCTACGACTCCGACCTGCCCCTGTTCGCCGTCTGCCTGGGGCACCAGCTGCTGGCCCTGGCCACCGGGGCGGAGACCCGGAAGATGCGCTTCGGCCACCGGGGGGGCAACCACCCGGTGAAGGATCTGGAGCACGGCCGGGCCTATATCACCAGCCAGAACCACGGCTACGTGGTCACCGCCGAGAGCGTGGATCCGGCGGTGGCGGAGGTGTCCCACGTCAACGTGAACGAGGGCAGCGTGGAGGGCCTGAAGTACAGGCGGCCCAACTGCTTCACCGTCCAGTTCCACCCGGAGGCCTCCCCCGGCCCCATGGACACCGAGTACCTGTTCGACCGCTTTGTGGACAACATGAAGGGAGGGCGCGCCCATGCCTAAGAATCCGAATATCAAGAAGGTGCTGGTGCTGGGCTCCGGCCCCATCGTCATCGGCCAGGCCGCCGAGTTCGACTACGCCGGCACCCAGGCCTGCCGCGCCCTGAAGGAGGAGGGCGTGGAGGTGGTGCTGGTCAACTCCAACCCCGCCACCATCATGACCGACAAGGACATCGCCGACCACGTGTATATCGAGCCCCTGAACCTGGCCAGCGTGGAGCAGGTGATCGCCAAGGAGCGGCCCGACTCCATCCTGCCCACCCTGGGCGGCCAGACCGGCCTGAACCTGGCCATGAACCTGTACGAGCAGGGGATCCTGGACAAGTACGGCGTCCGCCTGCTGGGCACCAGCCCGGAGTCCATCCGCAAGGCGGAGGATCGCCAGGGCTTCAAGGACGCCATGGAGGCCATCGGCCAGCCCTGCGTCACCTCCGACGTGGTGGAGAGCGTGGAGGACGCGGTGGCCTTCGCCGCCTCCATCGGCTACCCCGTCATCGTCCGCCCGGCCTACACCCTGGGCGGCACCGGCGGCGGCATCGCCTATGACGAGTGGTCTCTGCGGGAGATCGCCGACCGGGGCATCCACCTGAGCCGGGTGGGCCAGGTGCTCATCGAGCGGTGCATCTCCGGCTGGAAGGAGATCGAGTTCGAGGTCATGCGGGACTCCGCCGGCAACGTGATCCAGATCTGCTCCATGGAGAACATCGACCCCGTGGGCGTCCACACCGGCGACTCCATCGTGGTGGCCCCCACCCAGACCCTGGCCAACCGGGAGTACCAGATGCTCCGCTCCGCCTCCCTGAACATCATCTCCGCCCTGGAGATTGAGGGCGGCTGTAACGTGCAGCTGGCCCTCAACCCCGACTCCTTCGAGTACGCGGTCATCGAGGTCAACCCCCGTGTGTCCCGCTCCTCCGCCCTGGCCTCCAAGGCCACGGGCTACCCCATCGCCAAGGTGGCCGCCAAGGTGGCCCTGGGCTACACCCTGGACGAGATCCCCAACGCGGTGACCGGCAAGACCACCGCCTGCTTCGAGCCCACCCTGGACTACTGCGTGCTGAAAATCCCCCGCCTGCCCTTCGACAAGTTCACCACCGCCAGCCGCACCCTGGGCACCCAGATGAAGGCCACCGGCGAGGTCATGGCCATCGGCAACTCCTTCGAGGGGGCGCTGATGAAGGCCATCCGCTCCCTGGAGCTGCCCGTCAAGTCCCTCCGCCTGCCCGGCCTGGAGGATCTGTACACCGAGGAGATCGAGGACCGGCTGGTGAACATCGACGACCAGCGGCTCTTTGTGGTGGCCGAGGCCCTGCGCCGGGGCTTCTCCCCGGAGAAGATTAACAAGATCACCAAGTACGACCTGTGGTTCCTGGACCGCTTCAAGAACATCGTGGACATGGAGGACAAGCTGGATCACGGCCATCTGGACGCCGACACCCTGCGGCAGGCCAAGGAGATGGGCTTCTCCGACGCCTGGATCGCCGCCCTGTCCGGGAAGGAGCGCACCGAGATCAAGGCCCTGCGGGAGGGCTTCGGCATCCGCCCGGCCTTCAAGATGGTGGACACCTGCGCCGCCGAGTTCGAGGCCCAGACCCCCTATTACTACTCCACCTACGACACGGAGAACGAGGCCGCCGAGGAGCTGCAGCTTCCCGCCGTAGGGGAGCTGGCCCCCCACGTGCCCGAGGCGCCCTGGCTCTCCGCCGCCCCCGCCCAGGCCCACCGGACGGAGGGGGGAGAGGAGAAAAAGAAGGTGCTGGTGCTGGGCTCCGGCCCCATCCGCATCGGCCAGGGCATCGAGTTCGACTACTGCTCGGTCCACTCGGTCTGGGCCTTCAAGCGCCTGGGCTATGAGACCATCATCATCAACAACAACCCGGAGACCGTGTCCACTGACTTCGACGTGGCCGACAAGCTGTACTTCGAGCCCCTGACCGCCGAGGACGTGGAGGCCGTGGTGGAGCTGGAGAAGCCCTGGGGCGCGGTGGTGCAGTTCGGCGGCCAGACCGCCATCAAGCTGGCCCAGGCCCTCACCGACATGGGCGTGCCCATCCTGGGCACCCCCGCCGACGGCGTGGACGCCGCCGAGGATCGGGAGCGGTTCGACGAGATTCTGAACCAGTGCGGCATCCCCAGGGCCGCCGGCCGCACGGTGTTCACCACCGAGCAGGCCCTCAGCGCCGCCCACGAGGTGGGCTACCCCGTGCTGGTGCGCCCCTCCTACGTGCTGGGCGGCCAGGGCATGGAGATCGCCTACAACGACCGGAACATCATCGAGTTCATGCGCATCATCAACCAGGTGGAGCAGGAGCACCCCATCCTGGTGGACAAGTACCTCATGGGCCGCGAGGTGGAGGTGGACGGCGTCTTTGACGGCGAGGACCTCCTGATCCCCGGCATCATGGAGCACATCGAGCGGGCGGGCGTCCACTCCGGCGACTCCATCTCCGTCTATCCCCCCATCCACATCGAGGACAAGCACAAGCAGACCATCCTCAAGTACACCTACCAGCTCTCCAAGGCCCTGGGGGTGATCGGCCTGGTGAACATCCAGTTCGTCATCTACGACGACACGGTGTACGTCATCGAGGTCAACCCCCGCTCCTCCCGCACCATCCCCTATATCTCCAAGGTCACCGGCGTGCCCATCATCGACCTGGCCACCAAGGTGATGCTGGGCCAGAAGCTGAAGGACCTGGGCTACGGCACCGGCATCTACCCGGAGGCCAGCTACTACGCCGTGAAGATGCCGGTGTTCTCCTTTGAGAAGCTCACCGACGTGGACACCGGCCTTGGCCCCGAGATGAAGTCCACCGGCGAGTGCCTGGGTCTGGCCGAGTCCTTCCCCCAGGCCCTGCTGAAGGCCTTCAAGGGCGCCAACCTGAAGGCTCCCAAGAAGGGCGGCCGGATGATCATCACCGTCAAGGACGAGGACAAGGAGGAGATCGTGGGCATCGCCCGGGGCTTCTACGACATGGGCATCGAGATCCTGGCCACCAGCGGCACCTGCAAGGTGCTCAATGAGGCGGGCATCCCCGCCCGCTGGGTGGCCCGTGTCTCAGAGGCCCACCCCAACATCCTGGACATGATCGCCTCCGGCACCGTGGATCTGGTGATCAACACCCCCACCCGGGGCCGCCGCCACGATACCGACGGCTTCAAGATCCGCCGTTCCACCGTGGAGCACTCCGTGGCCTGCGTCACCGCCATCGACACCGCCCGGGCCATGCTCACCGTCCGGGCCCAGGGCCGGGCCTCCGACCTGCGCCCCATCGACATCACCACCATTTGAGGGAACCTTTTCCCGCCGGTTTCGTCCAAAGGACATCGGAACCAGGGGAGGAATCCGCCGTGAAAAAGCTGCTTTCCCTGACCCTGGCGGCCCTGCTGGCCGCCGCCCGGCACGCATCGGCTTCACCGCTGTGGAGTGGGGCGGCGCGGAGCTGACGGAATCGGAGAACGAATAAAAAGCCGCCGGATCCGGCCGGATCCGGCGGCTTTCTGATGAGAGGGTGCAAAAGATGGAAACGTATGCGGGGCCGCGGGAATATCAATATGATACGCTCCGCTTTCTGCTGATCGCGCTGGTGGTGCTGGGGCACCTGCTGGAGCTGGCGGAGGGGTTCCCCCACCGGGAGTTCCTCTACGCGGTGATCTACTCCTTTCACATGCCGGCGTTCCTGTTCCTGAGCGGGATGTTCGCCCGGTTCGACCGCATCCACTATATCTTCGGCCTGGCCCTGCCCTATCTGCTCCTCCAGACGCTGTACACCTCCTTTGTGCATGCGCTGGGGGATCCCTATGTGCATGTGGAGTTTTCCCGGCCCTATTGGCTGCTGTGGTACCTCTTCGCCCTGATGGTGTACACCGCCCTGCTGCCGGTCTACGACAGCCCGTCCCGGTGGGGGCGGGGGATGCTGGCGGCGGGATCGGTGGTGCTGGCGCTGCTGGTGGGGTGTGACCCCAGCATCGGCTACCAGTGGAGCGCCTCCAGGATTGTGGCCTTTCAGCCCTGGTTCCTGCTGGGCTACTACTACAGGAAGGAGAGACCGTGGAGGGAGCGGCTGGAGGGCATGGCCCCGCTCCCCGGGGCGGGGATGGCCGCCGCCGCGGCGGCCTGCTGCGCGGCGCTGGAGTGGCTGGTCTTCCGGTGCGGCATCTCGGCAAAGATGATGCTGGGCGCCTATCCATACGGGGAGCTGCACTACGGCTGGCCCCAGCGGCTGCTCATCATGTGCTGCGCGGCCAGCGCGGTCTTCCTCCTGTTTGTTGTGGCGGCCCCCCGCATGAAACGCCGGCTCCCGCTCCTCACCACCCTGGGGCAGAACAGCCTGTCCATCTACCTGCTGCACGGCTTTCTCATCCAGCTGCTCCGCCTCAAATTTCCTTGGCTGCTCTCCGGCACGTGGCAGGTGCTGGCGGTGTGAGGGCTGATTCTGCTGGCCCTGGGAAACCCAGCCGTCGGGCGCTGTGTCCGCTTCCTGTTTCAGGCGGGCTGGTACCGCCGGCTCTCCGGGCGGCTGGAGGAGCGGCGGCGGGCGCGCGCCGGGGCCGGATCGGGAGGGCATATTGTGTAGAAGTATTGCGCGCCGGGGGAAAGTATGATATTCTAAGATATCAATTGCTGCCTGCTTCAAGGGCAGCATACAATCCATAGAAAGAAGGTACCTGAATGTCCCATCAGACCGTGATTGTCCTGGACTTTGGCGGCCAGTACAACCAGCTTATCGCCCGCCGGGTGCGCGAGTGCGGCGTCTACTGCGAGGTCAAGCCCTACACCACCCCGCTGGAGCAGCTCCGCGCCATGGAGCCTATCGGCTTCATCTTCACCGGCGGCCCCAACTCCGTCTATGAGGCGGGCGCCCCCAAGGCCGACCCGGCCATCTTTGAGATGGGGGTGCCGGTGCTGGGCATCTGCTACGGCTGCCAGTTCATGGCCCACACCCTGGGCGGACAGGTCACCGAGGCCCAGGAGGACACCGCCCGGGAGTACGGCAAGACCGAGACCTACTACGACACCAGCTGCAAGCTGTTCAAGGGCCTGCCGGAGCAGGGCATCTCCTGGATGAGCCACGGAGACTACATGGCCAAGGTGCCCGAGGGCTTCGCCCTCACCGCCCACACCGACGCCTGCCCCAACGTGGCCATCGCCGACGAGAAGCGGGGCTTCTACGGCGTGCAGTACCACCCCGAGGTCAACCACACCCAGCACGGCATCGACATGATCCGCAACTTCCTCTATGAGGTCTGCGGCGCCACGGGCGACTGGACGATGGGGGACTACAAGGAGAGCTCCATCAGGGCCATCCGGGAGAAGGTGGGGGACGGCAAGGTGCTGCTGGCCCTGTCCGGCGGCGTGGACTCCTCCGTGGCGGCCGCCCTGCTGGCCGAGGCGGTGGGGAACCAGCTCACCTGCGTGTTCGTGGACCACGGCCTTATGCGCAAGAACGAGGGCGACGAGGTGGAGGCCGCCTTCGCCAAGTGGGATATTCACTTTGTCCGGGTGGACGCCGAGGCGCGCTTTCTGGCCAAGCTGGCCGGGATCACCGAGCCCGAGCGCAAGCGCAAGATCATCGGCGAGGAGTTCATCCGCGTCTTTGAGGAGGAGGCCAAGAAGATCGGCCGGGTGGACTACCTGGTGCAGGGCACCATCTATCCCGACGTGATCGAGTCCGGCGCCGGCGACGCCGCCGTGATCAAGAGCCACCACAACGTGGGCGGCCTGCCCGACTATGTGGACTTCAAGGAGATCATTGAGCCCCTGCGCCTGCTGTTCAAGGACGAGGTGCGGCAGCTGGGCCGGGAGCTGGGCCTGCCCGAGTATCTGGTCATGCGCCAGCCCTTCCCGGGCCCGGGCCTTGCGATCCGCGTGATCGGCGATCTGACCAAGGAGAAGCTGGACACCCTCCGGGATGCCGACGCCATCTACCGGGAGGAGATCGCCGCCGCCGGCGAGGACAGGAACATCAACCAGTACTTCGCCGTCCTCACCAACACCCGCTCCGTGGGCGTCATGGGCGACGGGCGCACCTACGACTACACCCTGGCCCTCCGCGCCGTCACCACCAGTGATTTTATGACCGCCGACTGGGCCCGCATCCCCTACGACGTGCTGGACAAGATCTCCACCCGCATCGTCAACGAGGTCAAGGGCATCAACCGGATCGTTTATGACATCACCAGCAAGCCCCCGGCAACCATTGAGTTCGAATGATTTCAGAGGTCGAGAAAAGCCTGTAAACACGGGACTTTTTGAGGCTTGATGCCCTTCGTGGCAACGATTTGGCAACGGTTTTCATTATTCCAAAAATAAAGAGCTACCTGATTTGCGAAAGTCAGGTAGCTCTTTTTTTAGTCCTTGTGCTTTTTGAACCAATTTAAAATTCCGCGCGCATCTGTAATATCTCTGCTCTGGCATCCAGATTGACCATCGTCATCATGGTAACTATATTCCTCATGAATTCCAATATCATCGCTAAATGTATATGTAGTTTCCTCTTTGCGGGTGTACTTGCCATCTGAACTCCACCCATCATAGCTGCTCCTATGAGTATGACTTTGTCCCTTGTACTTCTCATCATACTCATCTATGAACTCGCAGAGAAAATCAACTTCATCGTCCTTTAAACGCGCTTTGCTTGTGTCGATATGGGTACTAATATAATCTCTTTTGGCTTTTTTATCATTGCGGTTCATAAAGCTCTACTCCCTTCATTTTCCATTTGCTTTTTCTGCTTCCGCCAGCAGATCGCTGAGCCCTTGGGAAGGGACAACCTTGTGCCAGTGGCCTGTGGTATCGAACTCTGGGTAGCGGTAACGCCAGCGGTCGTAGTCCTCTTTGCTGATTTCCCCCGATTTCAGCTTGGCCGCCTGCTCTCCCCATGCGCAGAGCATCTCATGGAGCCGGGCCGCTTCTTTCCCTTGGAACACATCCACCCGAAGATGTATTTCTCCATCGCACTCGCAGATTTTCAGGCCATAGCGGTCCTCCAGCGTAAA
>NZ_JAHZDL010000089.1:0-9306 GCF_019422385.1 Flavonifractor sp. | reverse complement strand
TGGGCGCGCCGCTCCCCCTCCGCGCCGGTTGCCACCCGGAGCTGGGCCGCGTCCGCTTTGCGCAGGGACAGCTCGTACCCCCGCAGGTTGAGCTCCACCGGATCGCCGAAAGGGGCTACCTTGCGCACCGTGACCTCGGTGCCCGGAGTCAGCCCCATATCCACCAGCCGCCGCTTCACCGGGCCGTTTTCATTGCCAACCTGGAGAATAACACCGCGCTCGCCCGGCGCCACCTCCTCCAGGGTTCTCTCGTTCTGTTCCGTCTGAGTTCTCATAGCCGCTCCACTCAAAAAATTTAGTTTACCTAAGTTAACTCCTTCATTATACTATGGTATCCAGGGCCGCGCAAGAGAGGGACCGGTGCTGTTTTCTACAAAAAGCAGGCGCTATGGGGCGCGGTCCTGCGTAGTTCCGCAAAAAAGAGCGGACGCCCACTCGGGGCGCCCGCTCAGGGGGTTCTATTAGTCGTGGTCGTGCTCCTCACAGCCGCAGCCACAGCCATCCTCGTCTCCGTCCCCGCAGCAGCAGTCGTCGGACAGATCCAGCGCAAACTTCTGCCTGCAGCCGGGGCACTGAATCACGCCCTCTTCCAGGACAGACTCGTCGATCATCAGGGTGTCGCCGCAGTTGGGGCAGTCCACCTCAAAAAAATCGTCCTCCTCGTCGCCGCAGCAGCAGTCATCGTCGTCGTCATCCTCGTCAAACACGGCCTTCTCCACGTCGGAGAGGTCGTCGGAGATGGCGTCGATCTCCTCGCCCAGGGCCACGGTGTTCTCCTCCAGATCCTCGATGGACATCCCGATCTCCTCCAGGATGCCGATCATCACGGAGATCAGCTTGGCCTCCTTGGACTTGGAGGTGTCCAGATCCAGGCCCTCAGCCAGGCCCTTCAGATACGCGACCTTCTCGGAAATCGTCATTGTTTTTCTCCCTTTCTCAGGCGGCCACGAAGGGCCTTCGTTAAGATGGTGCGCCTGTTATCACGCCTCGCGCCCTCCGCGACGGCACACTGCTCACCGCTCCGCGAAAAACACCTTGCGCCTGCGGCGCAACTGCTTTTTCGTCTGCGCGGTTCGCTGTGCGCCTGCTCCCGGGCGCTCGGACGCTTAAGCCTTGCAGCGCTCCAGGTACTCGCCGGTGCGGGTGTCGATCTTGATCTTGTCGCCGGGGTTGATGAACAGGGGCACCTTGATCTCGGCGCCGGTCTCCAGGGTGGCGGGCTTGGTCACGTTGGTGGCGGTGTCGCCGCGGAAGCCGGGGTCGGTCTCGGTGACCTCCAGCTCCACGAAGGTGGGGGGCTCCACGGCGAAGATCTTGCCCTTGTAGGAGTTGATCTTGCACACCATGTTCTCCTTCACGAAGCGGAAGTTGTCGCCCAGCAGCTCCTTGCCAATGGGCACCAGGTCGTAGGTCTCGGGATCCATGAAGTAGTACAGATCGCCGTCGTTGTAGCTGTACTCCATGTCCTTGCGCTCCACATAGGCCTGCTCGAACTTGGCGGTGGGGTTGAAGGAGGTCTCGGTCACGCCGCCGGTAATCACGTTCTTCATCTTGGTGCGCACAAAGGCGGCGCCCTTGCCGGGCTTCACGTGCTGGAACTCGACCACCTGCATGACCTGGCCGTCCATCTCGAAGGTCACGCCGTTGCGGAAGTCACTGGCAGAAATCGTAGGCATTGGTATTCATCCTCCAAAATCAGGTTGTACTAAATCAGCTACGCTATTTTACCCCATTCTCCCCGTATTTGCAAGGGTTTTTAGAGAATAATCAGGTCTTTCGGGGATTTGGTGAGAATTTCACAGCCGTCTTCCCGCAAAATGGTCACATCCTCGATGCGCACGCCGAATTTCCCGGGCAGGTAGATGCCCGGCTCGGCGGACACCACCGCGCCCACGGGCAGAAGGGTGTTGTCCCGGGTGTTGGCGTTGGGAGACTCGTGGATCTCGATGCCCAGGCTGTGGCCGTAGCCGTGGCCGAAGTTGTCCCCGTAGCCCGCGTCCGCAATCACCTTGCGGGCGGCGGCGTCGATGCTCTTGCCGGGCACGCCGGCCTTTGTCACGGCGATGCCGGCCAGCTGGGCCTCCAGCACGATCTGGTAGACCTTCTTCATCTCCTCGGTGGGCTCGCCCAGAGCCACGGTGCGGGTCATGTCGGAGCAGTAGCCGCCGTACTTGCAGCCGAAGTCCATGGTGAGGAACTCGCCCTTCTGCACCTGCTTGCTGCTGGGGACGCCGTGGGGCAGGCTGCCGTTGGGGCCGGAGACCACGATGGGGTCGAAGCTCATCTTCTCCGCACCGAAGCGGAGCATGTCGTACTGGAGCTTGGCGGCGATCTCCTGCTCGGTCATGCCGGGCCGGATGAACTTGAGGATCTCGTCAAAGGCCCTGTCGGTGATCTCCTGGGCCTTGCGCATCAGGGCGATCTCCTCCTCGTCCTTGGCGGCCCGGAGGGAGTTGACCAGCTTCTGGGCGGGCACCAGCTTGGCGGTGAGGCCCTTCTCCCACAGCTCGTACTCCGCCACCGACAGGTAGTTTTCCTCAAAGCCCATGGTCTTGATCCCGCACTGCTCCACAACCTCCTGCACCATGGCCCGGTAGTTGCGGCTGTGGCCGGTCATGGCGATCTCCGCGCCGGTGATCAGGTTGCCCGCCGCCTCGATATAGCGGGAATCGGTGAAGTAGAAGCACTTCTCCGCCGTCACCACCACGTTGCCCTCGCCGTGGAAGCCCACGGCGTAGTACTCGCCGGGCTCGCTGTTGAGCAGCATGGCGTCGATGCCGTACTCGGGCAGCTTGGCCGCGATCTGTTTCAGATGATTCATGTTGAAAACTTCCCTTCTATGATTCTAATGGTGTCGTCTTTTTTTGATGGATCGGCGGCGGGGGCAAGCCCCCGCCCTACGTTCTGCCTCTATTTCTTTTTCTCGGGCAGCTCCTGGATGCGGTTGACGTAGTCCAGATTCACCAGCTCCAGCGCCCCGGTCTTGCCGGTGCGCACGGACAGCCAGTTGTCCTCCAGCCTCTCCAGCACGCCGGTCAGGGAGCCGCCGAAGCCGCCGTCCAGGCAGACCACGCACCGCTTCCCCAGCAGCTGACGGATCATCTCATTCATGCTCAATCTGCTCTCCTTTCGTCTCCGCCGATCCCTCCGCCGCAGATTCCGCGCGCGTCTGCGGCCCGCGAACAGGAGGAGGAACACCGCCAGGAAGGCAATCCATACCGCCGGGTTCACGGGTGCGCCTCCCCGCCCGGGGCTGCGGCCTGGTACAGCTTCTTCATGGTCAGCGCGTCCTCGGCCTGGGTCCCGGCCGACTCGCAGATAAAGGTGGGGCTCCAGCCCCGGCGGGCCACCTCGGCCATGAGGGGGGCCGGGTCGGGGCCGAAGTCGTCCTGCGCAAAGGTCAGGTGCATCTTCTCCCCCCCGTTGGGGGTGAACTGGATCTTGGAGAAGTGGCTGTGGAAGGTTCTGGCCCGCTCCTCCCCCAGCACCTCCCGGATGCGGTTCAGCATCCGGACGCAGGCCTCATGGCCCTCCAGCTTCCCCAGGGAGCGGGCGTACAGGTGGCCGAAGTCCACGCAGGGCACCAGCCGCTCGTCCAGGGTGCACAGCTCCAGCACCTCGTCCAGATCCCCCAGCTGGTTGATCTTGCCCATGGTCTCCGGGCAGAGTGCGATATGGCCGTAGCCCGCCTCGTCGCAGGCGGTGAGCACCGCCTTCAGGGAGGGGATGGCGATGTCCAGGGCCTCCCTTCTGGTGCGCTTCATCAGGGCGCCGGAGTGGATGATCACCCGGGTGGCCCCCATCCAGTCCGCCGCTTCACAGGCGGCGGTGATATAGCCGATGGTCTTCTGCAAACTGTCCGGGTCGGGGTTTGCCAGGTTGATGAAGTAGGGAGCGTGGAGGGACAAGCGGATGCCCGCGGCCTGGGCCGCCGCGCCGATCCTGCGGGCGGTGTCCTCCTTTACGTTGACCCCCTTGCCGCACTGGTATTCATAGGCGTCCAGGCCCAGCTCCGCCAGCCAGCGGGGGGCGTCCGCCGAGGACTTATAGGGGAAGGAGTCGGCGTTGCCCGCCGGGCCGAAGATTGCGCTCATAGGGGTTTTGACCTCCGTTTTCCCAGAATGCGGAAGGGCCACTCTGCGGCATAGCGCAGGTAGCGGCCCGGGTTGCCCGCCAGGCGGATGGGCTCCACCAGCAGGGTGAGCACCCCGGCGTTCCGCCCCCCCAGGATGTCGGTAAAGATCTGGTCGCCCACAATGGCGGTCTGGGCCGGGGTGCGGCCCATCTGCTCCATGGCCCGGCGGAAGCCGGCGGGCCTGGGCTTGCCCGCGTGGCCCAGGAAGGGCACGCCCAGGGCATGGGCGAACCGCTCCGGCCGCTGTGGGTGGCGGTTGTTGGAGAGGACGAACAGGGTGACCCCCGCCTCCTCCAGCGCCCGGTTCCACGCCCGCACCGCCTCCGTGGGCTCCGGCACGCCGTAGGGCACCAGGGTATTGTCCAGATCGGCCAGCAGCAGGGTGATCCCCCGGCCGGCCAGGGCGGCGGGGTCGATGTCGAAGATACTGCCGCCCGTCCAGTGGGGCAGCACGGAAAAGGCCATGGTTTCACCTCGTCTATTTGCCGTCTTGTCCGCATAGAATTATACACGCTTCTGAGAACTTGGACAAGGGGGTACTTAAGACATGCAAACCAATCTGAAGCTGATCCTCACCGCGCCGCCCGACCAGACCCGGGCGGCCCAGCGGTTCGGCCTGCCCGTGGCCCACGTGGCCTACCGGGTGGGGGGCGGGCCCCATCTGTTCCGGGCCAACATGCCCGTCACCCTGCGGGGCGGGCTGATGGTGGTGGACAACACCGGCTTTGACGGCCGGGGGGAGGCCGGGCCCCTGTGCCAGGAGATTCTGCGGGAGTGCATGGCCCGGGGGTTTGACGGCATCCTGTGCGACTTTGAGGGCTATCCGGTGCCGGTGCTGGCCGGCGCGGTGAAGGCCCTGGGGGAGGCCTGCCGCAGGCGGGGCTGGCCCCTCTATGTGCCGGAGGCCTACGGCTCCTGCTCCGACTCCGCCCTGGTGCTCATCCCCTCCGCCCTGTCCGGCGGCTCCCTCCGCCAGCGGCTCCAGGAGGCCGTGGAGCGGTACGGAGCCGGGCGGGTGGCCCTGGCGGTGGAGCGGGCGGCGGAGGACTTCTTCCTCCCCTCCCCCACAGGCCAGGGCATGCCCCTCACCCGGGAGGAGCTGCAGGAGCGCCTGGAGGAGCGCGCCCCCTCGGTGTTCTTCTCCAGCGAGCTGTGCGCCCACTACTTCACCTACATGTCCCGGCAGAACGGGGCCCACTTCGTCCTCTTCGACGACGCCGGTTCCATCCGAAAAAAGCTGCAGACCGCCCGGAGCCTGGGGATCACCTCCGCCGTGCTGGCCTACCCCCAGGTGGACGATCTGCTGGAGGAAATCCTGAAATAGCCTTGCGCTGATTCCCGGTTTCTGGTATACTTGCCTCCCATTTCTGACAAGGAGGTTTGCGCGATGGACTGGAAACCGTGGATGGACGCCTTTCTCCCCGCCCTGCTGGAGGCCTTCCCCGGCCGGGTGGCCTTCGTGGGCATCCAGGGCAGCTATGGCCGGGGAGAGGCCGGGCCGGACAGCGACGTGGATCTGGTGGTGGTGCTGGACGAGCTGGGAGAGGCGGAGCTGGCCGCCTGCCGGGTACTGCTGGCGCAAATGCCCTTTGCCGACCGGGCCTGCGGCTTCTTCTGCGACCGGGCCGCCCTGGCCGCCTGGCCCGCCTTCGACGCCCTCCAGCTGAAGCTGGACACCCTGCCGGTGTACGGCTCCCTGGAGGGGCTGCTGCCGCCCATGGGGCAGGAGGCGCTGGAGCAGGCGGTGCGGGCGGGAGCCTCCGCCCTCTACCACGCCGCCTGCCACACTGCCCTCTTTGACGCCCGTCCGGAGGAGGCTATCCCCGCCCTGCAAAAGGCCGCCTTCTTCGCCCTGCGGCTGGCCCGCCTCCGCCGCACCGGGCGGTATGTGGCCGCCCGGCGGGAGCTGCTTCCCCTTCTGGAGCCGGGGGAGCGGGCCCTGCTGGGGGACGGGTGCACCCTCCCGGCCCTGATGGCGTGGGCAAAACAGGAGATGGCGCGGTAAGAGCCGTACAGGGCGGGGACGGATGCTATCCGTCCCCGCCCTCAGCCTGTCGAAAAGACTTTTCCGACAGGCTGCTGAACTTTTTGAAACTTTTTTGAAGTTTCAAAAAGTTGTTTGATCCAACGCGAAAGGGAACCCTGACGGTTCCCTTTCACACTATCCTTCCCTCCGAATCCTTCGGCAAGAGAGTTTCTCGACAGTCTCAGGGCGGGGACGGATGCTATCCGTCCCCGCCCTGTTCTTCCTTCTCTGAAGGTTCGGGAAAGAGGAAAATCTCCTCGATGGGCGCGCCCACCGCCCGGGAGATGTCGATGGCCAGCTTGAGGGAGGGGTTGTACTGGGCCTTCTCCAGGCGCATGATGGTCTCCCGCCGCACCCCTACTTTGGCCGCCAGCTGCTCCTGGGTCAGTTCCTTCAGCTGGCGGTACTTCTTCAGTCTGCACTCGAACTCCGGCATGGCTCACTCCCCGTCCCCGTCCACCGGCTCGTCGTGGTCATAGCGGTGTAGGAGCTGAGGAACAGCTCCAGCGCCAGGGCCAGCACCACCACGATCACAAAGGCCACCAGCGTAAGCTCCAGACTGCCCATGATTTTCCCCTGCCCCAGCAGCAGCACCGCCAGGAAGATGATGGTCAGGGCAATTCGGTTGGCCGTGGTGTGGGCCCGCAGCTGATTCTCCCTGTACCGCTCGTCCATCAGGGTGCCGGACAGCTTCCCCTCAAAGAAAAAGCCAAAGAAGCCGAAGAACAGAAAGAACGCGAAGGGAAAGATGCTCCCGTCCGTCCGATAACTCCAGAAGCCCAGAAAGCCCAGGAACCCCAAAAGGCCCAGCAGTCCCAGCCTGGGGTTCACCGCCCGGGCGGTGCGGGCGGACGCCTGCCGGCGGCTGTTGGCCAGGGTAAAGCGTACCAGAAGGACAACGAGATACCCCACGTAGCAGACCGTGAGCGCCAGGGCGAGGAGCATGGGCAGATCCCCCGCCCGGAACACGTAGGTGGAAAAGTCCATGGGCTCCACCAGCCGGCCCCCGTTGAAGGCCATGGAGTACCCGCTGGCCGCCGCCAGCAGCAGGGCGCACGCCGCGCCGAGGAGGACCGTACGCCTGACACATTTCTTCTTCATCGCGGTATCCCTCCTATCGAACGAGATATATTTATCTCTTTATAGGATAAATATATCACTTACTGTGCTGACTGTCAAGAGGAAAGAGAGAAATATGTCTCCTTTTTCAATAGCCGGGCACGGGCAGCCTATCCTGCCGGCATCCCGCCCTGCCGCCAGACGCAACAAGGCCCCGCACCAGACGGTGCGGGGCCTTGTAAGTTCTCAGTAATACTTCTTGCGGTTCTTGCGGGCGGCCTCAGACTTCTTGCGGCGCTTCACGCTCGGGCTCTCATAGTGCTCACGCCTGCGAACCTCGGCCAGAACGCCCGACTTGGCGCAGCTGCGCTTGAAGCGCTTCAGCGCGTTCTCCAAGGACTCACCGTCCTTCACATGGACTTCCGACATTGACTTCCCCTCCCTCCGAAGCGGCGGGATTCCACCGCCAAAGGGCCACAAAGATATGGCTTTAACAGAATCATTGTATGCGATAGCGGGCCAAATGTCAAGAGCGATTTTTCTTTCCAGCAGTTTTCTCTGTCATCGCTCCTGGAAAAACTCAATCTCCTCCCCCGCCGGGCCGGTGCAGAAGGCCACGCGGATGGGGTAATTTCCCCCTAGGTTTTTATCCGACGGCTCCATGATCACCGGGCGGCCCGCCGCCCGAACCTTTTCGATCATGGCGTCGGCATCGTCCGTGGCAAAGGCGATGTGGGCAAAAAGCCCCTTCCCCGCCGCGTCGCCGCTGGCCGTCACCTCCAGCAGGGTGTTGCCCAGATCCAGCATGGCTCCCTGGCCGTCTCCTTCGCCCCAGTAGCGCACCGCGGGGCACTCCAGAGTGGTTTCATAGAATTCCAGCACCCTCCGGAACTCCCCGGCTCCCCTGACCTTGAGGGAGATGTGGTGCACGCCCTTCATGCCATGCCTCCTTATTTCGCAATCAGGTTGACCAGCTTGTTTTTCACCAGGATCGTCTTGACCAGGTTCTTGCCCTCGGTGAACTTCTGCACCTTGGGGTCGGCCAGGGCGGCGGCCACCACGGCCTCCTCCCCGCTGTCCATGGGCACGGTGATGGTGGCGCGGAGCTTGCCGTTGACCTGCACCGCCATATTCACCTCGGCCTCCACGGTCTTGCTCTCGTCGTAGATGGGCCAGGGCTGGGCGCAGGCCATGCCCTTGCCCGCGGCGAAGCCCAGGGTCTCCCACAGCTCCTCCACCATGTGGGGGGCGAAGGGGGACAGCATCAGCAGCAGGGCGGCGTAGTCGCCCCTGGAGCAGCCGTTGGCGTAGAAATCGTTCACCAGGGCCATCAGGGCGGCGATGGCGGTGTTGAACTTCATGGCCTCGATGTCGTCGGACACCTTCTTGATGGTCTTGTGCACCGCGCTCTCGTTGGCCTTGGAGTAGCCCGCCTCGTCCGTCAGGTTCTCGGACAGGTTCCATACACGATCCAGGAACCGCTTGCAGCCCTTCACCGCGTTGTCGCTCCAGGCGGCGGCCTTCTCAAAGTCGCCGATGAACATGATATACAGCCGCATGGTGTCCGCGCCGTACTGGGCCACCACGTCGTTGGGGTTGATCACGTTGCCACGGCTCTTGGACATCTTCTCGCCGCCCTCGCCCAGGATCATGCCGTGGGAGGTGCGCTTCTGGTAGGGCTCCTTGGTGGGCACCACGCCGATGTCGTACAGGAACTTGTGCCAGAACCGGCTGTACAGCAGGTGGAGGGTGGTGTGCTCCATGCCGCCGTTGTACCAGTCCACCGGGGACCAGTACGCCAGCGCCTCCTTGGAGGCCAGGGCCTTGTCGTTGTGGGGGTCCATATAGCGCAGGAAGTACCAGCTGGAGCCCGCCCACTGGGGCATGGTGTCGGTCTCCCGCTTGGCGGGTCCGCCGCAGTGGGGGCAGGTGGTGTTCACCCAGTCGGTCATCTTGGACAGGGGGCTCTCGCCGTCGTCGGTGGGCTCGTAGCTCTCCACGTCGGGGAGCACCAGGGGCAGCTGATCCTCCGGCAGGGGCTGCCAGCCGCACTTCTCGCAGTACACCATGGGGATGGGCTCGCCCC
>NZ_JAHZDL010000088.1:0-9347 GCF_019422385.1 Flavonifractor sp. | reverse complement strand
CGACTATGTCATCCCCGGCAACGACGACGCCATCCGCGCCATCAAGCTGATCTCCGGCGTGATGGCCAACGCCATCCAGGAGGGCAAGCAGGGCCAGGATGCCGCCGAGGCCGCCGCTGAGAAGGCCGAGGAGCCCGCCGCCGAGTAATCGACGCTGAACTGTGAAACCATGGAGCGCCCGCCCGCGCGGGCGAGGCGCTCCTTTTTTAACTTTGAGATGGAGGTAATGTGATTATGGCAATCACCGCGAAAGACGTACAGGCCCTGCGCGAGATGACCGGCGTGGGCATGATGGACTGCAAGAAGGCCCTCACCGAGGCCGAGGGCGATATGGACAAGGCCGTGGAGATCCTCCGCGAGAAGGGCCTGGCCGCCTCTCAGAAGAAGGCCGGCCGCATCGCCGCCGAGGGCATGGCCTATGCCGCCGTCATCGACGGCGTGGGCGTGGTGGTCGAGGTCAACGCCGAGACCGACTTCGTGGGCAAGAACGAGAAATTCGTGGACTTCGTCAAGGGCGTGGCCGCCGTGGTCGCCAAGGAGAAGCCCGCTGATCTGGACGCCCTGATGGCTCTGCCCTTCGGCAACGGTCGCACCGTGCAGGAGGAGCAGCAGGAGATGGTCCTGGTCATCGGCGAGAACATCAAGGTTCGCCGCTTCGCCTTCTACACCGACGGCGTTTCCGTGGCCTATGTCCACGCCGGCGGCAAGATCGGCGTGCTGGTGAACATGGAGACCAGCCTGTCCGCCGAGCAGGTGGAGGCCGTGGGCAAGGACGTGGCCATGCAGATCGCCGCCCTGAACCCCCGCTTCTGGGACAAGAGCCAGGTGGATCAGGCCACCCTGGACGAGGAGAAGAAGATCATGCTGGTGCAGATGGCCAACGATCCCAAGATGGCCTCCAAGCCCGAAAAGGTCAAGGAGGGCATTGTGGCCGGCAAGCTGGGCAAGTTCTACAAGGAGAACTGCCTGCTCCAGCAGGAGTTCGTGAAGGACAACTCCATGGACGTGGCCAAGTATATCGAGACCTCCGCCAAGGCTCTGGGCGGCACCATCACCTTCAAGGACGCCGTCCGCTTCGAGAAGGGCGAGGGCATCGAGAAGAAGCAGGAGAACTTCGCTGAGGAGATCGCCAAGCAGCTGGGCAAGTAAACAGCAGAAAGCTACCGAGGGCCGGACACAGGGTGTCCGGCCCTTTTTTCGTCCCGGGGTTGAGATGGGCGGCCCGGTCTGCTATAATAGGAGAAAACGTATGTTCGAGCAGGAGGTGCTGTGATGTCGGATTTGCTGGAGGGGCTCAACCAGGCCCAGCGGGAGGCGGTGACCACTACCGAGGGCTTTGTGCGGGTGATCGCCGGGGCGGGCTCCGGCAAGACCCGGGCCCTGACCCGCCGCTTCGCCTTCCTGGTGGAGGGGCTGGGCATCCTGCCGGGAAACATCCTGTGCGTCACCTTCACCAACAAGTCGGCCAATGAGATGCGCCAGCGCATCCACAGCCTGACGGGGGACGACGACACCGGCTACATCAACACCTTCCACGGTTTCTGCGTCTCGGTGCTCCAGGAGGACAGCCACGCGGTGCAGTACCCCAAGAGCTTCCTGGTGCTGGACAACGCCGACATCAACGACATGCTCCAGATCATCTATGAGGAGCGGGGCCTTACCCTGCGGGACATGACCTTTGCCGACGCCCGGGACATGATTGAGATCCGCAAGCTGTTCCAGGAGCCGGACTACTACCGGGACATGATTGCCATGCCCCTGGACATTCTGAAGGAGAAGTACGACCGGGCCTCCTCCCCTGCGGACATCATCTTCTACGGCTACCTCTACCAGGAAAAGAAGTGCTTCGGCCTGGACTACAACGACCTCATCAAGTTCTCTCTGTACATCTTCCAGGAGCACGCCGACATCCGGCTGAAATGGCAGCAGCGGCTGGAGTACATCATGATCGACGAGTTCCAGGATATCGACCAGCTTCAGTACGAGCTGATGGAGGTTCTGTGTGGTTACCACAAGAACCTCTTCATCGTGGGAGACCCGGACCAGACCATCTACACCTGGCGGGGCGCCGACGTGAAGTACCTGCTGGACTTTGACAGGCACTTCCCCGGCACCCGCACCATCCTGATGATGGACAACTACCGCTCCACCCCGGAGATCCTGGCGGCGGCCAACGCCCTGATTGATAAGAATGAGCAGCGCATCCAAAAGGAGCTGGTACCCACCCTCCCCCACGGGGCGCCGGTGACCTGCTGCCTGGCGGAGAACCAGGCGGCGGAGGCGGACTGGATGGCGTCGGAGATGCTGCGGCTCCACCAGGGCGGCCTGCCCTGGCGGGACATGGCCGTCCTCTACCGGGCCCACTATGTGAGCCGGTCGGTGGAGGAGGCTCTGCTGCGGGAGAAGATCCCCTACACCATCTACAGCGGGGTGCAGTTCTTTCAGCGCGCCGAGATCAAGGACGCCCTGTGCTACCTGCGGATGATCGCCTACCGGGACGATCTGTCCTTCCGCCGGGTGGCCAACGTGCCCCGGCGGAACCTGGGGAAGCGGCGGATGGCCTTTCTCCAGGAGTACGCCCAAGCCCACGGCTGCTCCCTGTACCAGGCCCTGACGGACAGCCTGGACGACCCCCTGTTCAAGGGCACCGGGGCCCGGGGCTTTGTGTCCCTGGTGGAGGCCTTCTCCGCCGGGTACGAGGGCCGGCCGGTGTCGGAGGTGCTCGCCGCCCTGCTCAACGAGAGCGGCTATGAGCAGATGCTGCGCACCGAGGGCAGCCAGGAGCGGCTGGACAACCTGGCGGAGCTGAAGCAGTCGGTTCACGAATACGAGACCACCTGCGGTGAGGAGAGCACCCTGGAGCACTACCTGGCCCATGTGGCCTTGTTCACCAATGCAGACGCTGGGGAGGCCGGCGACCGGGTGAAGCTGATGACCGTCCATGCCGCCAAGGGTCTGGAGTTCCCCCACGTGTTCCTGTGCGGCATGAACGAGGGGGTGTTCCCCTCCCGGAAGGTGCGCACCCACCCGGCCATGGAGGAGGAGCGGCGGCTGGCCTTCGTGGCCCTCACCCGGGCGGAGCAGGGCCTGTACCTGTCCGGGGCGGAGGGCCGCCGCTTCGACGGCTCCCCCTGGTACCCCTCCCGCTTCCTGCTGGATATCGGGCCGGAGCACCTGTCCTATGTGCGGCAGCCCCGGGAGGGCCTGATCCGGGAGGCGCGGGCCTACATCGACAGCAGCCAGCGCCGCCTGCCGGAGGACGAGCACACGGCGGCCTTCCCGCCCGGCCAGCGGGTGAAGCACTTCGTGTTCGGTGTGGGGACGGTGGTGGACGTGGACTGGGACAAGGGAGCCCACGTGGTGCAGTTTGACGACATGAGCACCCCCCGCCGCATCTCCTTCCGGGCCGGGCTGGAGCCCTGCCCCCCGGGCGCAGGGGGAGGGCAGCCATGATTATCTTGGATCTGGAGTGGAACCGGGGCTACGACGGCAAGCCCCTGGACGAGATCTTACAGATCGGCGCGGTGCGCCTGGCGGGGCTGGGGGCACCCATCGACGACACCTTCAACGCCTACATCCGCCCCGCCGTCCACAAGAGCTTCGATCCCGGCGCGAAGGCCCTGCCGGAGCTGGCGGAGTGCCGGGCCTCGAATCTGGATTTTCCCGCCGCCCTGGCCGCCTTCACGGCGTGGATCGGGGACGAGACCGTCTTTGCCTCCTGGGGCGGCGGGGACGCGGACACCCTGGCCCGCAACTGCGCCCACTGGGGCCTCCCCTGTCCCGACCTGGGCCAGGTGTATGATCTCCAGCGGGCCTTCGGCCATGCGGCGGGGGCGGAGGGCCGGCAGGTGGCCCTGTGGCGGGCGGTGGAGTACTGCGGCATCCCGGACTGCTTCTCCTTCCACAACGCCCTGTACGACGCGGTGTACACCGCGGTGCTCTCCTGGTGGCTGACGGAGGAGGATCTGCTCTGGCAGCCGCCCAAGGCGTCGGCGCGGAAGCTGCCCGCCCTCTCCCGCCTGGCCTTCCAGCCCCAGCCCAGGACACGGGTGGGCCCCTTCCCCACCGCCCGGGCGGCCCTCAGCTCCCGCACGGCCCGGCGGGCCGCCTGCCCCCTGTGCGGACGGACGCTGTGGGTGCAGGAGTGGTACGGCCCCCTGGGCCAGCGGTATTACGGCCGCTTCCGCTGCCCGGAGCACGGCCGCTTCCTCCGACGGCTGACCCTCTCCCGGCTGGAGGACGGCCAGTGGCGGGGCCGCCTGGCCCTCCCGCCGGTCACCGAGGAGCTGGAGCGGGAGTATCAGGCGGCGTGGAGCGGCAAGCCCCTCCCCTGCCGGGGCGCCCGCCGCCGGCGCAGGCGGGGACGGGCCAGAGCCGCGCAGAGTTCCTGACAGGCAGTATAAAGATAAAAGGGAGCACCGGGATTTCCCGGTGCTCCCTTCTGGTTTGCGTCTTCGGTTTCGACGCCGGTCAGTTCAGGACGATGGCGCGGACGGCCTCGGTCAGAGCCACCACCTGCTCCCGGGGCACCAGGGAGACGCTCTCCCCGTCCACCACCGCCAGGCAGTTGGTGCCGTCATAGCGGTAGAGCTGGATCTCCACGGTGGGGAAGCGCTCGCTGTCCAGGTGAACCGTCAGGCTGATCTCCTCCTGCTGGTCGGGGGCCTCGTCGGTGAACTCCGCCGCCGTCAGGCCCTCCAGGGCGCTCTGGAGGTCGTCGATCTCCAGCTCCTCCCCCTGGTAAGTCCAGGTGCGGTCGTCCCCCTCCCCTTCGGCGGTAATGGTGTACTCCTCCCCCTCCAGGGTGATGTCCAGCTGGGTAACGCCGGCAAAGTCGGCCCACAGCACCTCCTGGTGGCGCAGCTCGTCATAAGACGCGGCCATCAGGGCCTCGTAGTCCGAGCCGGAGAGCCGGTAGACAATCTGGGAGTCCCCCACCCGGGCGTAGGCGGTGATCTCCTCCTCCGTGTCCTCTGTCTCCTCCGTGTCCTCTGTCTCCTCCGAGCCGCTCTCTTCGTCCGCCTGGGCCTGGGCCAGCTCCTCGGGATCCCGGCTGATGTGGAGCACAAAGGTGCCGGAGGTCTCCGCCCCGTCCTCGTCCTCGCCGGTGTAGTCCACCGTCACCGTTAGCTGGGGCTCGTCCAGGCCGCAGTCGGCCAGCTCCTCGTCGGTGGCGTTGTAGGTCACATAGTCGGTCAGCTCCAGGGACTGGAGGGTACGCAGGTACCCCTCCACCAGGCTGGTGTCCAGGGGCAGGCTCTCCCCGTCCTGCTGGGTGAAGTAGACGTCGTCCTCGCTATAGGACAGGCCGCTGTCCTCCTGCCAGGCAACGGTGTAGTCCTGCTCCCCGGAAAAGGTCAGGCCGGTAACCTGAGTCCAGTCCGGTACCTGGTCGTTGGCGATCAGGCCGCTGAGATCGGTATCATACACGTCCAGGGGGTCGCTGACCGCCAGGTACACGTTGCCGTCCCCGGTGGAGACATACCGCTGCTCGTCCATGTTGCTGTAGTTGCCCAGCTCGATGGTATAGCTCTCCTCCTCCGTGGCCAGCTGGATGGTGCAGGTGGGGTCGTCCAGGCCGTACTGGGCGTAGTCCTCCACGTCGGTGATGACAAAGGCCGCGCCGAAGGCCTCAAACTGCCCCAGCAGCTCCTGGATCTTCTCCCCGTCCACCGGGAAGGCCTCGTCATCGTCGTAGAGCCAGCCGTCGCCGTCCCGGTGGAAGGCCAGGGTCTCCCCCTCGTATTCCCAGGACAGGGACTGGACGGCATCCGGGTCGATTTCCAGCACCGTCTCCCCGCTCTCGGCGATCTCCTCCTGCCGCTGCTCCAGGTGGAGCACCGCGAAGGCGGCGATGCAGGCCGCGGCCAGCACCCCCAGCAGGATATACAGCCGCTTAGCACGGTTCATTCTGATTCCTCCTTCTCCTCAGGATCACGGCAATGCCCACGCCCAGGAAGAGCAGGGGGCACACCCCGATCATCACGGTCTGCAGCAGGGCGGACGTGGAGGCGCTGATGGTCAGATAGTTGTAGTTCAGCGACTTGCTGCGGATGGCCATGGCCTCCCGCTCGCCGATCAGGTCGGACAGGGCGTTCATGGCCAGATCCCCGTTGGAGCCGGAGGAGTAGGCGTTGTATACGTCCTCCAGGAACACGGAGGAGGTGAACCACACCATCTGCCCGCCGCCGTCGTCCTCCACGGACACCGCCACCGCGAAGGGGCCGTCGATGTCCCCCTCCTCCTTCTCGTAGGTGGACAGGTCATAGCCGGCCGCCTTGCTGAAGGCGGCGTCGGAGGTGGTGAGCAGCTCGGTCACCGTGCCGCCGGAGCCCTCCCCCGTCACCGTCAGGCCCAGGGAGATGGGCAGGATGGGGAAGTAGTTCTCCTCGATGAGGGAGTCGGTGATGTCGTGGCTGGCCATATCGGGCAGGAGCACGTAGGGGGCCTGGAATGCGTAGTGCTCCCGGTCGGCCTCCACCACGATGCCCTCGTGGGCCTCCACGCCGTAGTCGGACAGGAGGCTGTACAGGTTCTCCAGGATGCCGTCCTCCACGGGGCCGGCCATGACCAGCAGCTTGCCGCCGCCGGACACGTAGTCGGCCAGCATGTCCCGCTCCTCGGTGGAGATGTCGCTGGAGGGGGCGTAGATGAGGATGCAGTCGGCCTCCTCCGGGATGGCGTCCACGGTGAGCAGGGACAGGGTGTTGGTCTCGATGTTGGCCTTCTCGATCTGGTCGGCGAAGGTGGCGGGCAGCTCCGCCTCCCCGTGGCCCTCCAAGACATAGAGCTGGGGCAGATCCTCGGTGACCACGTAGTCGATGGCGGAGGTGATGGCCCCCTCCCCGTCAAAATCGGTGGTGTAGGAGTAGGAGTACATGTCCGCGCTCTGCACGTAGATGTCGTTGTAGCTGATATACCGGCTGCGGTCGCCGCACTCCACCACCAGGCTGTTGTTGGGCACGTCCTCGTCGGTGTACTGTTCGGCAAAGGTGGGATATACATCCGGGTTGCGCTTCACCACCTGGATGTGGTCGGAGAGGCTCTCGTACTTGCCCAGCAGGTTCTCAATCACGTCGTCCTCCTGCCCGGACTGGACGATCCAGTAGATGGTCACGTCCTCGGTCAGGCCGTTCACCACCACCTTGGTGTTGCTGGTGATGGAGTAGAGCTTGGAGGCGCTGATGTCAAACCGGGTATAGCCGGTGGGCAGGGCGGAGGCAAAGACGTTCACCGCGATGAGAATGGCCAGCACCACCGCAACAACCGCCAGGGAGTAGGCCCCGCCCTTCAGGGCGTTGCGCCCCCGACGCTCCCCGCCGCCGGCGGGCTTTAAGCTCAGCTTTTTCATCAGTTGTACCTCCGTTTCTCCATGGACTGGACGGACAGGAGCAGGAAAAAGCCGATCACGCTCAGGTAGTACACGATGGCTGTCACGTCAAAGACGCCGTTGACAAAGGTGTTGAACCGCTCGAACAGGGACAGCTGCTCCATGACGGCGGGCAGCAGCCCCTCAAACATAGAGCTGTCCACCAGGAAGGCGGCGGCCAGGGCCAGCACCAGGGCCAGGGCTACGCCATAGGCCAGGCCCTCATTCCGGGTGAGATAGCGGATCAGGAAGCCCAGGAGGATCACCAGCACGTCCAGGACGATGAGGGAGCCGAAGGCCGTGGAGGAGATGTACTCCGACAGGCTGACGCTGTAGTAGTTGAACAGGATCACCGCGATGGTGATGCCGGCGGCGAAGCCCTGGTTCTCCGTCAGGGATGACAGGAACACCCCCACCGCCATCAGGGCCGCCCCCATGACAAAGAAGGCGAAGATGGAGCCGTAGGAGGTGGGCAGGTAGACCTCGCCGAACTGGGCGAAGATCAGGGGGTACACGCAGATCACCGCCAGGGGGATCAGGTACACCGCCAGCAGGGCCAGGTACTTGCCCAGCACCACCTGGGTGGTGGTGATGGGCAGGGAGTAGAGCAGCTGGTCGGTCTTCTGCCGCCGCTCCTCGGCCAGCACCCGCATGGTGAGGATGGGCACGATGACCACAAAGACCAGGCTGCTGAAGCTGAGGACATACTCGAAGTTGCTCACCGCCGCCTGAAGGTTGTAGAGCATGGCGCCCACACCCACCACGGCCAGCAGGAAGGCCCCGAACACGTAGGCCGTCAGGGAGTGGAAATACCCCCGCAGCTCATGCTTGCATACCGCGATCACGGTTCCTCCTCCCCCTTTCCTTCCGCAGTTTCCGCGCTTTCTGTCGCTTCCGCGGGCTCTGTCTCAGCCTGGTGCTCCGGCTGCTCCGCTCCGTCCGGCTCCGCCGCCGGGGGCTCCTGGTGCTCGGTCAGCTCCAGGAACACGTCCTCCAGGCTGGCCTTCTTCAGGGACAGCTCCAGCAGGGCCTTCCCCGCCCCGGCGAAGGCGAAGAAGATCTCCCGGGACACCTGGTGGAGCTCGGTGCAGTCTGTCTTGAGGCGCAGCGCCGTCAGGCCGTCGGCCCGCTCCTCCGCCGTACAGTCGGTGAGCTCCGCCACCCCGTTCAGCAGGGCGCGGGCCTCCGCCGGCGGCACGTCGGTGACCACGGTGATCTCGTTGGAGCCCAGCAGCCGTTTCTCCAGGTTCTCCGGCCGGTCAAAGGCCACCAGCTTTCCCCGGGAAATGATCAGGATCTGGTCGCAGAGGTTCTGCACCTCCGACAGGATGTGGGAACTGAAGATCACCGTGTGGCTCTGCCCCAGCTCCTTCACCAGGGTGCGGATCTCGATGATCTGCAGGGGATCCAGGCCCACGGTGGGCTCGTCCAGGATGATCACCTCCGGATTGCCCAGCAGGGCCTGGGCGATGCCCACCCGCTGCCTGTAGCCCTTGGACAGGGCGGAGATGCGCTTGCGGCGCACCTCCCCGATCTTCGTCTGCTCCACCACGGCGGAGATCTGCCGCTCCAGCTCCGCGCCCCGCAGGCCCTTGGCCTCCCCCACAAAGCGCAGATACTCCAGGGGGCTCTCGTTCAGATACAGGGGCGGCTGCTCCGGCAGGTAGCCGATGCGCCGCTTGGCCTCGTTGGGCGAGTCGAAGATGTCGTACCCGTCGATCCGGACGGTGCCCTCCGTGGCGGACAGGCATCCGGTCATGATGTTCATGGTGGTGGACTTGCCCGCCCCGTTGGGCCCCAGGAAGCCGTAGATCCGGCCGCTGTCCACCCGGAAGCTCAGGTCGGATACCGCCGTGTGCTCGCCATATTGCTTGGTGAGATGCTCGACCTCAATCAAGGGGTCTCCCTCCTTATGTGCTCAGATAGCCTGATTGTAGCGCCGGGACTTAAAATCTACCTTAAAGAATGGCGGCAGAGC